>CALKXO010000148.1 GCA_938003615.1 uncultured Pirellulaceae bacterium
TGCCGTCCTCTAACTTGCGGTTCACTTCGTCAGTGAGTTCTTTTTCGTTGTCAGGATCGAAAACTACAGGCAGTTCTAAATCGTTCCGAACCTGCATTTTCAGGATCTCGAAAAGTTTATGGTAGTCTTCCTGCTGTAGGAAATACTGTTTCAAATACTCCAGCGACGCCCCAGCGCCGGATTGTTTAAGGGCATCGTTAAAACTGGAAAAAGCGGATTCAGACATGGAGATTCAAAACGGAAATCGAATTAGTTTGATGCCGGTTGATTGATGCTGACCGGCGGCTTTGAAGTGGCATTGTAGATCATTATTGAAAATATAAATGCCCAACCAATGGCCCTGATCGATAATCGGTGGGCTTTTGCAAGCCTCAAAACCGGTTATTCTTTGACAACATAGACGACTGCAGCGATGGCGGCTCCAGTGATGGCGGCTCCAACGATGGCGACTGCCCTGACAACAACCTGACCCCATTTTATTTCTCATGGCGGACCATGCCAAACAACTCAAGGGGCTGACGTTTGCCATGGTGCCAACGTCTGCGACTGCGCTTAATGCGTTTCAGCAGAACATGAGACTATTGGAAGAATTCGGAGCGTCGGTCGAGCTTCTCGATCCGCCGGATACGCCCAATCCGTCGGATGCAATGCAGAGCAAGCGACCAGACTCCCCTGCGGTGACGGCACAGGCCACAGAAAAGACCAACGACGGTCGCCTTGCGGATTTCACGGGGCAACTGCTAACCGGTATGGTCGACGCCGTCATCTTCCGCACTGGAGCTGGCGTGGCTCATTTTTGGGAAGTGGTCTCCCGGCAACAGGACGCACGGCGCGTCACCGATCTACTTCAGGATTCACAGGTTATCGCGGCGTCACCGTTGGCGGCCACTGCATTAGCGGCTGCCTCGATCGAACCGATTGCCGCATTTCCGACAGACCCCTTAACCAACTTGCCTCAGCCGACCCGGTCATGGAGAAACGTACTGATTGCGCTCGACCGTCATTTTCAGCCGCACGAGCATACCGGCAACCCAATGTTGAACCTGACGCTCGGACTCGAGGAATGTGAAGATTGGTTCAGCCTGTCTTCAGGATTGGAAGCACGTGGGGCTCGAGTCGTGCCGATCCCGGTGTTCGCCACTGCACCGCCAGTCCGGAAGAACGCCGTCATCGGTTTTTTTGAACAACTTGAAACACAAAATATTCAGGTGCTATTGTTCAATCGACCAGCCGAGGCAAGTAAATTTGCCTTTTTAGCCAAACGATTCAGTCGAGCCCGTTTGACGAATCATCTCTTGGACCATCATATTGTTATTGCTGTCGGTAACGACACGCGCGAGATTCTGGCCGACCGGGGCTTTCCTGTCGACCTCACGCTTGCCGCATCCTCGATGCTCTCTAATGAGACCATTGACGAATTGGCAGCATCGATTCCTCAACTTCTATCCCGTAAACAGAACAGCTATATAAAAATGTCAGGCCCTACCTCCAGCAGCAACGATTCCAACGCCCCGTGGTACAACAGCCCATTCATGAAAGCCTGCCGAGGTGAGCCGACTGACGTGACCCCAATTTGGATGATGCGGCAGGCCGGCCGATACATGTCTGAATACCGCGAGGTACGTGCCAACGTTTCGTTTCTGGATCTGTGTGCCAACCCACAACTGTGCAGTGAAGTGATGTGCACCGCCGTTGAAAAACTGGGGGTCGACGCAGCCATTATTTTTTCCGACCTGTTGCCAATCCTCGTGCCGATGGGCTGTGATTTGGAGTTCGTTAAGGGCGATGGCCCCGTGATTCACAATCCGGTGCGCACCACCCAAGATATCGACCGCATCAAACCGCTGGATTCCAACGCCGAACTGGAATTCGCGATGGAGACTGTGCGGCAAACACGTCAGGATCTACCAGCCGACATGCCGCTAATCGGGTTCGCTGGCGCTCCGTTTACTCTGGCCAGTTACATGATCGAGGGGGGATCGAGCCGTAATTACGCTGCAACGAAACAAATCATGTTCTCCGACCCCGCCGCATGGGACCAGTTGATGCAGCACTTGGTGACTTCAATTTCGATCTATCTGAAAGGACAAATCGATGCGGGTGTACAGTGCGTGCAGTTGTTCGACTCTTGGGCGGGCTGTCTTAGTTTTGAAGACTATTCCAAAAAGGTGCACCCCTACGTCCAGCAAATCATCGCGAGTCTTCCGGCGGACGTGCCAGTGATTAACTTCGCAACGGGCAATCCTTCGTTGTTGCCGTTGCTGGCTGATACCCGAGCCAGCGTGATTGGCATCGACTGGCGGACGCGCTTGGATGACGCTTGGCAGACCGTTGGTTACGACCGGGCAGTGCAAGGCAATCTTGATCCGACCGTTTTGCTAACCAACCCCGATGAGATTCGTCGACAAGCAAAATTTGTCCTCGACCAAGCCGCCGGTAGGGCAGGGCATATCTTTAATCTTGGCCACGGCATCTTGCCAATGACGCCAGTCGAGAATGCTGTCGCACTAGTCGATATCGTTCACGAATTGAGCAGCAAATAGTGTTTGAGACTCCACGGAAGCTTTGAACGACGCATGCTCACGCTTGTTTTCCGCTATTTGAGCGCGTCCCTCTAGCGGTCAATTGTTCTGCGTAGTGATTGAGCATGTTCACGTTGTCGCTATTGACGGCCACTTCGAGAGTCCCAGAGAACAGGTTAGCCTTAACGCGATTTTCATGCAGTTCGAGCATTTCGAAAAACTCTAAGCCTTTCGCTCCTTGGAGGTGCAGTGCGGGCTGATTTGAATTGATCGATGTTAGCTCATTGCTCAAACCGACTGACTTTCTTTGCAGCGAATCAGTTCTAAGACATGTTCCATTATTCAGCACGGTGCAGATGCATACGTAGCTGATCGCAGACGACGCTCCCACCTCAATGAAAAAATCATTGCAGTGACCGACGTACAAGCGACGTTCGACGCTATACTGAGGGGCGTAAAAGTCACCAACCGCGGTCATGCCTAGTCTCTCGAGCACTTCGTTGTGGTATTTGAAGTGATTGGCAAGCTTAAAGCCCCAAACACCGGGTGATAACTCTTTGTCGGGAAGACGTGATTCGGCAACATGCAGGGCGCTGTACTTTAGAAACCAAGGGTATACAAAAAACGCACCTGCCAACGCTGCGGACAGGCAAACGGTGGCCCAGACGGGTGGGCCCTGGTGTGATTGGGGGCACGTGCTCGATTGAGAACGCTGCGGACAGGCAAACGGTGGCCCAGACGGGTGAGTTCCAAAAGTAGCCACAGGCACTGAAAGCTTCGGTCATGCCCATTTGAAATAGAAATACCAGAAGAAAAGATGCCGTGTGCACAATCCAGCGTTTCTTTTTTGATGGCAGTTTAAGTGAGGCAGGAGGTTTCCAAGTCAAATCTGTTTTTCGACAGTATTTTGTATCGAGTTGAATATCGCTGCTTTTGACTTCTAGTAGTTTGACACGAAAGGCTTGGTCAATTTTCACAGACTCCAAGTATCCCCAGAGAAAATAGCAATCACTAGCCAAAATGAAAAAGACGATTAAGCCGACATTAATCTTGAGGCTGAGATCCCAATTCTCTTTTTCGTGAAGGACCACTGGACAGTCTTCGTCAAAATCGCTCAGTTGTTTTCGCAACGAGTCTTTAGCTTCTTTTTCTATCTTGTAGCTCGTTGGAAAAACATCAATGAGTCGACCGCCCTTTGCATTTGCAATTTTCTCTTCTATGTCGGCATCAGCACCGATCTCCAGCAACACGTATCGCATACTGCCGTCGATCAGCTCACTAGCCACAGGCAGGTAGGACACGCTTTCTTCTTCGTCGTCAATGGCGATGATCGGTTGGTCCAAAATTGGGCGGCAATCCGTGACGTCAAAGTTCCTCGTGAAGGGCATTTCATCATTTAGGATCGCACTAGATGACAACTCCACCTTTTTCATGTGGCTTCTAACATCCGGTGACATTAGAAAAATGCCGAAGAACAGCAAGAATGTGAGGGCGGACAAGCCAACCATCAAGAGCAAAAGGTACAATTTTTGTCGTCGCGGTGGTAGATGTCTGTTCACAATTGCGGTCCAAAAGAATAGCACCAGATAAAACACGCTTTCTGTGAACATGGCTTGCCGTAGAAAGTGCGGCAAATTTGATTTACGCCTTTCCTTGATTGAGTCGTGTCTGAGGGCAGGTGACGCGGGTTGTCGCGATGAGAGCACCTTTAGCCTGGGGTGCCGATTATCTGCGGCAATCCATCACTGGCGGCCCCCGGCGAAAGCTACGAGAATCCGTTTGGGAAAAACCAATGTCAAGCAAGAAGAAATGAGAACGTCGTACGTTCAAAAAAGATTTTTAGCGGTCCACTATCGATTTGATTGTGACAGAGGGCTGTTTGCTCAGTGCAGCAGCGAAAGCAGTGAAACTTAACGAAAGCACTCTCTAGGTATAACGCAGAAAGCCAGGGCCAGAGCGCAACCAGCTACCGGTGAATATCGGGGCTTTGAGGAGTTCCAGATAATCGTCCTTGACGTCAACGCAACATTGACTTCTTTTAGGCAATTGAACGTGAATCGCCAATTAACTATTTCGAGTTCGCAAGGCGAAAACAGCTTTCAGCCATCTCCTCTTCAGCATTAAGTCTCAGCAATTTTGTAACAGCTAACTTTTCTCTAAATCAATATTGAGGGACAGTGGTGGACAGCGCTCGCATGCATCAGGTCTGCAATATCTTTCAAAACAGCGCAGCGAACGCGCTTCCGGTTGTCGCTGTTGCGATTCACGATGGTCGTAGCGTGCGTGATGAATTGCTGCCGCTGCTGGCGATCAGCCAAGAAGAGCGCTTGCGCGAGGAAGACGCATTCACCTCTGTCTGGACCCACATCGCTCCGACTCGTGTCGTTGCTACGAGGAGCCGGTTTGAAGTTGATCTCAACCGACCTCGCCATCGATCGGTCTATTTGACTCCCAAAGACGCATGGGGACTGCAGGTTTGGAAATCGGCTCCGCCGACCGAGGTGATCGAGCGCTCACGCGCACTGTACGACACTTTCTATGCGGAGATGGGTTTACTATTTGATGAATTGGCGGCGAGACACGGGCACTTCTTCGTTTACGACCTGCACAGCTACAACCATCGGCGCGGCGGACCTGAGACGCCGTTTAATTCTCCAGAAGACAACCCGCAAATCAACATTTGCACCGGCGGGATGGACCTTGAACGCTGCGGCGCGGTGGTCGATCGATTTCAAGAATCTCTGTTAAGTGCCGATTTTCCCGGCGGGCCATTGGATGTCCGTCGCAACGTGCGTTTTCGCGCCACGCGCTTCTCCCGCTGGGTTCACGAAAACTACCCGGGAGTCGGAATCGCGTTGGCATTGGAAATCAGCAAATTCTACATGAACCAATGGACGGGCGAGCCTGACGAGGTGCTATTGAATGCAATCACCGACGCATTGGCATCGACGGTTGAACCTGTTTATCAAGCGATGGCGTCACTTCAGACATGAAGCGCACACAATGGCACTCTCCCGCCGTTAGGGGGTTGGGGTCGGAAGGTCGCCAACGGGGAGGGCTAATCACGGCATGGCTTTAATCACGGCATGGCATCTATAATGGCGACTAACACAAAATGTCGCACAACACTCTGCTGCCTAAATGCAAACTGCCGATTCAGCTTTTCAAACCACTCTCAAGCTTCTGCTGGATGAGCGCACAGACGACGGCCATTTCGTGGGGGAGCTTTCCTCCTCAGCGCTTTCTACGGCGACTGCCGTGAGCGCGTTGAGTTTCTATCTGAAACGGAAAACACTTGCCGCCGATCAGCGCAGCGCGATCGAACAAAAGGTTGCCGCATCGATTGCGTGGATGCTCAACCAGCAAAATGACGACGGTGGTTGGGGCGACACCGATAAAAATTACTCGAACATCTCGACCACGATGCTGGTTGAAGCGGCATTTGAGGCGGCAGACTTAACGAGTGACCATTTGCCAGCGATCGAAGAAGCGCGGCAGTACATCTTCGCTCAGGGTGGGATCGAAGGACTGCGTGATCGTTACGGGAAAGACAAAACGTTCGCGGTGCCGATTCTGGCGAACTGCGCGATGGCGGGGATCGTTCCGTGGCATGAGGTTTCAGCGCTACCCTTCGAAGCAGCTTGTGTTCCGCAGAGATTTTACAATTTGATGCAGTTGCCGGTGGTAAGTTACGCGATCCCTGCCTTGGTTGCTATCGGACAGTGCAAATTTATCAATGACCCACCTTGGGATCCCGTTCGAAAAACAATTCGCTCGCTTGCGGTTGGTCGTTCGTTAAACGTCTTGGAAAAGATGCAGCCTGAGAGCGGCGGATATCTGGAAGCCATACCGCTGACTTCGTTTGTTGCCATGGCGTTGATCGAATCGGGCCGCTGTGATTGTTCTGTGGTCGAAAACTCGATTCGGTTCCTCCTTGAATCGGTGCGACATGACGCGGAAAGCTGCTGTTGGCCGATCGATACGAATTTGGCAACGTGGGGCACCACGCTGGCGATCAATGGCATTGCTAACGATCGAGAAACATTTTCACAACTGGTGCTGGACGAACCGAAAAATTGGCGGCAGTGTATTGAGTGGGTGTTGTCCTGCCAGAACCAAGAGGTGCATCCGTTTACCGGCGCTGCCCCGGGCGGCTGGGGATGGACGGATCTGTCTGGTGCCGTCCCGGATGCGGACGACACGCCAGGAGCACTCATCGCGCTCAAACATGTTTACGACTTGATTCGTTCGGCAGAATTTCAATCAGCGCTCCCTGAAGCAACCCGCGATGATTTTGGCGAAGCGCTTGAACAGCAAATTCGCTCGGCGGCAGACGTTGGTTTGAAATGGTTAGTTGACTTACAAAATTGCGATCGCGGCTGGCCAACGTTTTGCAGGGGGTGGGGCAAGCTACCTTTTGATCGCAGTGGCGCTGATTTGACGGCTCACGCCATCCGCGCAATCAATGCTTGGCAACGGACTTCGGTCGAAAGTCTATCAGCGCGTCGAATCGGCAATGCGATTGAGAATGGATTTGCGTATCTACGACAAAAACAGCATTCCGAGGGGTATTGGTTGCCCCTTTGGTTCGGAAATCAGGATTTCCCAGACGACATCAACCCATGCTACGGAACCGCCAAAGTCCTCCAGGCGTTTATCGATTGCAAATTACTTGATACACGGCCGGCCCAAAATGGGCTAAAATGGTTAGTAAATCATCAGAACGATGATGGGGGTTTCGGAGGTGGTCCTTCAGTCCAGTGGAAAAACGTGTCACTGGGAAGTTCGACCGTTGAAGAAACCGCTTTGTGTGCCGAAGCTTTGATGGGCTCAGAAGACGCGCTTCATCAGGACGCGGCTCGACGAGCAGTAGATTGGTTGGATCAAGCGGTCATGTCGGATTCGATTGCGACATTCAACCCAATCGGGTTCTATTTCGCGAAACTTTGGTATCACGAGAAGCTTTATCCTTTAGTATTTTCGATCGCAGCTTTGGCCCGACAAAAATCAGGGATGAGCAACGCAACAAGAGCGCGCGGCAAACCGGCGACGACAAATACAGTTTAACAGTAACACCTTGAGGCCAGCTTTGGTGCCGACCACAACAACCGAATCTTCCGAGACACCCACCGAGAGCAATTCGGCTGAGGTGGCAACGAGGAAGCCGCGCCGTTCGAGGCGGAGGAAGACGGCTCACCTCAAAATGGTGCCGGCGACCAAAGAACTCCGTGAGTCACTGCGCACGCGCTGCCGCGCGGTGACAGACACACTTGATCCGGCATTGCCTCCCAACAAAGATCAGCTAGAAGCGATCTCGCGGAAAATCCTTGAAGATGAAGGTCAGCCCGAGGGATTTTTGGGTTGGATGATGGTCATTCTGTCTAGCTGTTTCTGGGAAACTCAAATTCAGTCGATTCCTCACAACCGTCGACTATTTTTGCTGCCCCATTGCTTGAAACATGCCGAGGGTTGTCCGGCTGATTACGACGAATTTGGTTTGGCCTGCAAAACTTGCGGCGCTTGCAGTATCGCGGACTTCCGCGCCACCGCTGAAAAATTAGGCCATAAAGTGTTGGTTGCCGAAGGGTCACCCATCGTGCTGAAGATCATCGTTAGCGGACATGTGGACGCGATCGTCGGCGTGGCTTGCTTAAACGTTCTCGAAAAGGCGATCGACAAAATCATGTTGGCGGGGATCCCCTGCATGGCAGTGCCTTTGCTTTCGAGCGACTGCCGCAACACGTCGGTGGATGAAGACTGGGTTGATCAAATGGTGCGTGTCCCGCATCAGGTCAGCCACCAGCAGACACGCTCGTATCTGCACCTGCTGCGGAAAAGCTCGCGCTTGTTCGAGCTTGACACGCTCGAACAGCTGGTGCCTAAACTTCGCAGCAAACCTACCTTCGAAGCCGGATGGTCCGAACCTGAGCTCGCCCCGCTGTCGGCGACCGAAAACATTGCCTATGAATTTCTTGCACGAGGCGGTAAGTACTCGCGCCCCTTCATCACGTTAGCTGTTTATGACGCGCTGAAGGAAACCAATGCGACGCTGGTCGATGGCCAAGAAGTAGTCGAGGGTTGGTCGGATTCGATTTTGCGGACGGCGATGGCGATCGAGACCTTCCATAAGGCCTCACTGGTTCACGACGACATTGAAGATGCAGATCCCTTTCGCTACGGGGAAAAAACGCTGCATCGCCAGTACGGAATTCCTACGGCGATCAACGTCGGCGACTATCTCGTGGGAATGGGCTATCGACTGGTCAGCCGCGACCGAAAAGAACTCGGTGCGGAAACGGCAGCCGATATCCTCGACTATCTCGCATCTGCCCATCAGCGACTTGCCGAAGGGCAGGGGGCCGAGCTGATTTGGCGTGACGCACGGGACAAGTGCTTGAAACCGATCGACGCGCTAAAAATTTACGCGTTAAAAACAGCACCAGCGTTTGAAGCGGCCTTCTATAGTGGTGTTCGCCTCGCGGGACCGGCGGAAGATTATCTGGATACGATCAAAACGTTCTCTAGAAACTTGGGCGTTGCATTCCAGATTCTCAACGATCTTAAAGACTTCGAAAAAGACGACGATAACAAACGTCAAACGGGATCCGACATTTTGGGAGGACGGCCGACGGTTTTGTGGGCGTTGGCACTCGAAGGATTGAAAGATGAATTGCGAGACGAGTTGATCGCATTGATGGCCACGGACTCTCAACAATCGGACTATCAACGCATCAATCGCGTTCGGCAGTTGTACTTCGAGGCCGGCGTGTTCGAAACGGCGTTTGCGCTCGTTGAAAAACATCAACGGAAGGCTGAGGAGATCGCAGATAGTGTGGATTCGGACGAACTCAGACGCTTGCTTTACTATCTAGTGGATACGGTTTTAGACCGAACCGAAGACGTGAAGCCAACAATCGAGATCAAGGATCTGAGCTATCAAGAAGTTCTGCCGATCGTATCTTCGGAAGCTAAGTAGTGTCTTTTGGGTCTTGCACAGACCAATTCATTCAGGCCGTCACACCAAACCAAATCCTCGGAACGTTCCTTGCAACGCGATCTGCTAAATCTTCAATCGGGAGTAGAGCTTCAGTCACTCGTGCCTCTGTTTCATCAGTCGATTGCCGAACTGGGAAAATTTACCCCAGTGAATTCGGGCGTTTTGGAAGAGCCGTTTTCGCATCTGCTGGATCATAACGCTCATATGACGGTCACCGTCGAGGCTCATCATGGATGCCCGGTAGACGTCAAAGTGCTCGCGGTCCGCCACGATGAAGATTTTTACTCACGAAAAATCTTGCTGACTCGACAATCCGACGGTGCGGTGGTGCAATACGGCATCGTTAGCATTGACAAGCGAGCTCTATCAACGCACGTCTTCGAGGAAATCATTGCCCAGCAAAAACCGCTGGGTCGAATCTTGATCGAAAATGCCGTGCTTCGTGAGGTCAAATTGAACCAACTGTTTTCGATTGCTGCCGAAAACGAGTTGGCTGACTGCTTGAGCGTTGCACCCGAGACTCAGGTCGCTGGCCGAACTGCCATCATTGAATGCGACGGCGTACCAGCAATCGGTCTGCTGGAGATCGTGACGAGCTGACAATGGAATCCAGTTGCAACCTTGGTTGCCGATTGTCTGCCACCCTCCGTTGTGGAGAGTCGAAGCCTAGGTACACAGAGGGCTGTGCAGTTCTGGGATTGCCAAGCAAACTATCAACAAACGACGACCAATCATGAAATTTTTCCTTGGCTTGCTGATCGCACTGCTTTTGATTGCCCATCAAGACAACTGGTATTGGACCGACAATAAGCTCGTCTGGGGCTTCATGCCTATCGGGTTGCTCTACCACGCCGGTATCTCACTGGCGGCCGCATTCGTTTGGTTTCTTACGACTATCTTTATCTGGCCAAAAGAAGTTGAGCCGGGTGACGAAACGCTGGTTCACACGAACTCCCAAGAGGGAGTGAGCTGATGAGAGCTTTACGTTTCGTATTTGAGAATCTCGCCGAATTGCCGGACACTTCCGGAGGAATCCGACTGATAGTGATCGCCCTCTATATGACCCTCCTTTTGGGATTGGGATATTTGGCAAATCGCGGTTTCACCGGTACAAAAAAAGACTACCTGCTGGCCAGTCACTCGATCGGCCCCTTTCTGTTGTTGATGTCGCTGTTTGGCACAACCATGACTGCGTTCGCGTTAGTCGGTTCGACGGGCGAGGCGTTCAAAGAGGGAATCGGCGTCTACGGGATGCTGGCTTCAAGCAGCGGCATCATTCACTCGCTGTGTTTTTTCGTGATTGGTGTCAAGATTTATGGTTTTGGCCGCAGGTACGGTTACACCACCCAGATTCAATTCTTTCGCGACCGGTTGGAGAGCGATTTTGTCGGCGTGCTACTTTTTCCGATTCTGGTTTGCTTGATTGTGCCCTACCTGTTGATCGGGGTAATGGCATCGGGCACCGTCATTCAAACGATGACATCAGGGGCGTTTGCCAACGAGGGAATATTTCAAAATGCCAATCCAGCTTTCGCCGGTGGACTCCCTCCACAAATTGGCTCGGCAGTTGTCTGCATCGTCGTTTTAATTTACGTCTTCTTTGGAGGTATGCGCGGCACCGCTTGGGCCAACACATTTCAAACGTTGGTTTTCATGGTGTTGGGACTGGTCACGTTTGTTCTGATCGCCAACAAACTCGGCGGCGGTGAAAATTTATTGGAGAGTTTGCGAAACGTGACGGCGAAAGTAGGCGCCGACCATACAACGCGCATGACGATGTCCAAAACCAAGTTCTTCACCTACATGTTTATCCCTCTGTCTGTCGGCATGTTCCCCCACTTGTTTCAACATTGGCTGACCGCGCGAAGCGTTAATAGTTTCAAACTGTCCGTTGTCTGCCACCCGATTTTTATCATGATCGTATGGGTGCCATGTGTGCTACTTGGGATTTGGGCAACGACCGACGGGGCATTGCCGGCTGCAGTGATGGCGAAGATCAAACCGAACGCCGTGCTGCCAGCGTTAGTGAAGTTCCATACGACAGCCTTGGTCGGAGGTTTGTTGACGGCCGGAATTCTGGCGGCGGTGATGTCGTCGCTCGACAGTCAATTCCTGTGCCTTGGATCGATGTTTACCAACGACATTGTTGATCACTATGCGGGCAAGGGGCGAATTGGCGATACAACACAGATGTGGCTGGCGCGGGCCTTTGTCGTGGCGGTCGTGATCGCGGTCTATCTCCTAAGTCTCGTTGCCAACAGGAGCGTGTTCACTTTGGGGATCTGGTGCTTCTCGGGATTTGCATCGCTGTTCCCTGTTGCCTTCGCAGCACTCTACTGGCGTCGGCTTACCGCAGCCGGAGCTGTCTCGGGCATCGTCACAACTGCCGCGACTTGGTATTTCCTGTTTCGTGAATCGAAGTTTGGTGCCGACGCTTCTTACGCACTTAATATTCCGTTCACCGACGGTGCTCAAATAATGCCGGTCGTCTTGATGTTTGCTTTGACCACGATCGCGATGGTGGTGGCATCATGGCTAACTCGCCCACCATCAGAAGAGACGTTGCAAAAGTTCTTCGCTGAAAACTGAAAACACAGGCACCATGTCGTCAAGAAAACGAAAAAAAATGATGGACGTGGGCGCCGAGTCTCACTTCGTTCAAATGAATCAGTGGCTGGCGATGGAGTCCAAGGCTGAGATTGAACAAATGGCCGAGCGTCGCAAACGCATGCGGTCGGGGGATCCCGAACGCAGCGGCGAGACAATCGTCGACTTGTCTATTGCCGATCACCGTCCAGGCCTCGGCGGCAGGGCGTTGATCACATTCGTTCGCCGTAAGAAAAACAAGCCCATGCCGTGGCACCGAATCCGAACTGGCTCGCCAGTAGTCGTATCCGGTTGGCCGGATGAAGAGGGTCGGGGCTTGCAAGGAGTCGTCAGTAAACGCCGACACGACAGTCTAGAAATTGCGATGGACTACTGTCCCGATGGCAATCAGTTCCGTATCGATCTGACCGCCGACGAAGTCACGCGTCAGCGCCAACTGGCCGCCATCAATACGGCAATGAATTCGCGCGGCCGACTAGGGAAGCTGCGCGACATTCTGATGGGGCTAGCCGAACCAACCTTTCATCCTGAACCACCTGAAATCCACCTAACCACACCGCTGAACGAATCTCAGCAAAAAGCCGTGAATTTCGCGCTCGCGGCCAACGATCTGGCCATCATCCACGGGCCCCCAGGAACAGGGAAAACGACAACCGTGGTCGAGTTAATCGTACAGGCGGTCAAGCAAGGGCAACGTGTGTTGGCCTGTGCCCCCAGCAACACGGCCGTCGACAACTTGTTGGCACGTCTGGTTGCGAAAGATCAAAAGGTCGTCCGCATTGGGCATCCGGCGCGCGTGGCCGAAGACCTGCGGCACTATACGCTCGACGGACTGGCAGAAAGCCACGAAAGCATTTCCGTCATCCGGGACATGTACCGCGAGGCTGAATCGCTGTTTCGCAAAGCGGGTAAATGGACGCGCAATCGCCCGGCCAGAGGTGAGAAATCGGCGTTGCGTGACGAAGCAAAATTACTCAAACGGCACGCGCGTGAGATGGAGCAACACGCGATCGATGATATTCTTTCTCGCGCGAAGATTATTTGCGCCACCACGACGTTCAACGAAAATCTATTGGAGGGCCGCTGGTTTGACATGGTCGTCATCGATGAGGCCTGTCAGTGTACCGAGCCGGGCGCATGGGTACCAATTCTAAGCGGCGACAAAATTGTTCTTTCTGGCGATCATAAACAACTGCCGCCAACGGTACTCAGTCGCGAGGCGGCCAAGCAGGGATTCTCCACCAGCCTACTTGAGCGGCAGATGGATCAATATGGCGATGCCGTCAATCGATTGTTGAATGTTCAGTACCGTATGCACCGTGATATCATGACATTTTCGTCCAATCACTTTTATGACGGAAAACTGATCGCAGATGAGAGTGTTGTCGGTCATTTGTTGACGGACTTTGAATCGGTCGAGCCGACAGAACTGACCGAGTTCCCAGTTGAATTCATCGATACCGCTGGAGCCGGCTGGGATGAGGAGTTGGAATCCGAAGGGTTGAGCAAACTGAATCCGAAAGAGGCGCACTTGATCGTCTCCAAAGCGGGACAATTGATCGAGGCGGGGATCTTGCCTAAAGACATTGCCATCATCGCCCCCTATGCGGCTCAGGTGCGATACCTGCGCGATCAGTTAAATCAGTTACCAAGATGCTCGGGGATTGAGGTCGATACGGTTGACGGTTTTCAGGGGCGCGAAAAGGAAGCGGTTCTGATCAGCACCGTGCGCAGCAATGAAACGGGGGAGATCGGTTTCCTAGGTGATGAGCGTCGAATGAACGTCGCGATCACACGGGCAAAACGTAAATTGATCGTGATTGGTGATAGCGCGACGTTGGGCGGCAACGATTTCTTTCAAAAGTTGCTGGAGTATTTTCAAAACCACGGCCAATATCGGTCGGTGTTTCAG
>CALKXO010000149.1 GCA_938003615.1 uncultured Pirellulaceae bacterium
GTAGTACCGGCTTTAGCCGGAATTTGACAGGATATCCCGGTTCCATTCCGCCTAAAGGCGGTACTACAAACATCCTAGCGAAAAATTCACAACCTCTGAGAGAAGCGGCTATTGATGGTATACGACAGCGCAAATGCTACCTTGATCGCCGTACGGAAGTTCGAATCATCATCCGGACTCCCAGGCGTTTCATTGGACCCATGTTGTGTCCTAGTCGCGACGCGTTGTCGATGGTGCGGTTGGCGATATCGTGTCGATTTTGCAGCACCCAATCAGGACCGCGCTGGTCCATTTCTGCGGCCAGCGCTTTACAGCGTCCGCAATCTGATCCAAGACCAACGCGGTTGATGATCTGAGTCATCTCGGTGCCGGGGCCTTGCGCAAAGGCAGGTGAGAGACTGGTTAGGGCAAGCATCACCAAACACACAGACAAGGTGATTCTTTGAGGGAGTTTCATGGTCATTGGTTTCCTTAAAATTTCGTTACTTTTGAAGACAGCCGAGCACAAACGCCGGGCAAATCAGTTTTTTAAACTGCCAAAAAAAAATCCATTCTAGCGGCACGGCGTGAGCCGTCCGGTGAATCACCCACCGGCAGGATCGGGCCGCGCCGCCAACAATTGATAGCGCGTGGCGAATTTGACACTTTCTCCACAGCTTTGACCTCGAAGGTTCGACGATTGTAACAGCTGTCATCGAAAGTCTTTTTTTCCTAACCCGTACAACACGAATCGCAGCGCAAATCGGGTGTTCGTTTTCTTTGGTGCCGATATTTACTGACATTGTCCCGTTCCAGCAGTATCGACATCGGAAGTACGATGGTTTTTGCAGCAAAACAATTTGGTTCGCGCGTCGCCAATCCGCAAACGGTACTCAATCATATCGGTTCAGTGCCTGTAGATCTTTCGGATGAAGCGCCATCTCCTGCCGCCAATTTGGAAACGGCACCAGTCGGGTTGAAAATCTTTCAACCTCAAGAGACAACGCTGGAAACTGAGCAAGCGCGTCAGCTGGGGCAACATTTGATTCGTTGGCGAGCCGAATTAGAAGCAGCCCAAGCGGACTTTGAGGATCAACAACGGGCGTGGTATCTACAGCGTGAAGTTGAACAGCAAGATATTGCGCTTCGCCATAAGACCCTCCAACAGCGCGAGCGGCAAGTACGCTCCTTGGAGCGCCAATTGTTGCAACTACAAAACGACGTGATTGATGGCCAGGCGGCTTTGCAGTCGGTGGCCGAGCAACTGTCGGCAGACGGTTTCCTGCATGTGATGGATGAAGAAAAAATCAGTGCTTTGGAAGATCTGCGTTTTGAAATCTCTGAGCGATTTGACTATTTGGTCGAACGTTGGGTACGCTTTCGCGAATCTCAAACGCGCTGATCGTTCTGCCGTCACTCTTTCTCTGCCGCCGTGCTAACCATTTCGGCCAGGAGTTCCCGTACCCGATCAGCCCTTCTGTCGGACCAAATACCTTCCTCAAGGAAGCAGTCCGCGGATAGAGTAAGCTGACAGACGATCACTTGATCGGACGCCGCGCGTTGGATGACCAAAGGCAGCTTTTTCTGCTCCTCTATTTCGATTTCGATCTCCAATGTGCTGGCCAAGTCGATCACGGCCGAAAGATCTATTCTGGCGGTGTCGGCGGCAACGGTGACCTTGCATCCGGTTAGGCTGGAACTGTGGGACAACATCATCACGGTTGCCGATCCAAAGTTTTCCACGATACGATCCAATTCCAAATTCATCTTCTGAAAAAACGGAAGATAGAACGTGTCGCGGCGCAGCTGGTGATCGCGCGTTTGCAATGGTTGCTCGGCATGTTGATAGACGGCATCTCCATCTGGTGTAGTTTGATGGTACAGTGATGCGATGTTTGAATCCAAAGGCGACTCGGGTAGCCACTGGGACAGATCCACCACCAGTGGCGAAACATGGGTCGCAACTAAGCCTGCATCGCGCAGCTGTGCGGTTTCGCAAAGGCGAATCAGATGCTGGTCGGCCGACCGATAGTCACGGGCTTGCTGAGTCATCGTGGCCGCGATCTCGGGCGGGATGAAGTTACCCGATTGAGCTAACCCGATGACCACTGAGTTAAACGACTTGTGAAAACGAAAAAGCTTCATCGTTAGTCATTCAGCCCTTTTTCGATGCGACGCACCGTCCGACCCTCTGTTGGAAAAAGCAACATTAGCAGCACCATTCCCAACCCTGCGATATATAAATTGAAAAGGCCATGATCTAGTAGTAACACTACTAGGTTCAGATAAATGCCCCCCTCAATCATTGCACACTGGATGATGTGCGACGTCTGCAGTCCGGACAACAGAGTTCGAACATCAGAGTATTCAACGGGCTCGGATGCGTTGACCGATTTTCGAAATGCGGGACCAAAGAAAAATGAGAGCGCATAGTTGACGATGCCGGTCGCTGCGGCCAATAGAATGAGCATCTTCGGCTCGGTGTGCAGGCTTTCGGTGTTAATGGCAGCAAGAATCACGGCGATGAACAGAATCGGAGCCATGACCAACGCCATTGTGATCACCTGCATCGTTTTGACCGATGGCTTGATCTTGGTGACCATTTCTGGGGG
>CALKXO010000150.1 GCA_938003615.1 uncultured Pirellulaceae bacterium
GACCTCCAAACCTTCGCCGTCAATATTCAGCGCCCGGCTGCCAGAGGAAATCGTGCCGCTGTTGTTGACAACTCCACCAACATTGTTGCCACCACCGGCTGGCGTGGCGTTGCCGAAGTAAACGCCGTTTTGCTCACCGGAAATGACACCGTTGTTGTTAAGGTCTCCTTGGAAATCAACACCATTGACCGCTCGGAAGCCAGCCACGGTGCCGTTGGCTCCTTCAGAGCTGATCACGCCGTCGTTGTTGATCGCGCCATCAAACAGCCCCGTGGTGGTGCCATCCAATTGGCCATCAACGCGCGTGCGCTCCAGCCGAACGCCATCGCCAGCTTGAGCGGAACCAGCCGCGGCGTTGCCGCGTCCCTGAATCAAGCCGCTGTTGTTGATGTCAAAGGTGGTGCCTTCTGCGACTAATTCGGTCGAAATCCCTGCACCATCATTGCCCTCACCTGCGTCGACCAGGCCACTGTTACTAACAGTGAAATCATCTGCGGTGCGATTCGAATAGAGCGTGCCGTTACGTTGATCGTCAGTGCCAAGAATTGCCCCTTGATTGTTCACCGTAACGTCGTCGCCATTGATCTGTACGGCTCGGCTATCGCTGGAAACGACACCTGTTTCGGCGTTATTGAGTGCGCCAGTGCCTTCCTCGGCAAAGTCAACACCGTTAACCGCGCCCGCAATCTCACCGGCGTTATTGACGGTTGCTTCACCATTGACTTCGACGGCTGTCCCTTCAGAAACGATCTGTTCGCCCGCAGGATTATTGATGTTCTGTTGCTCACCCGCTTCGACGACCACGCCTTCTTCTACAACGACGGGCTCTTCAGCAACAGGTGCTTCCTCGGCTACCCGGGTATTTTCGACAGATTCTTCAGCCACCGGTTCTTCCGCAGGTGCCCCTTCATCAGCAGGAGTCTCTTCATCAGCAGGAGTCTCTACTGGAACCTCATACTCTGATGACACTGCCTCGGGCGACGCCTCTTCTTCGGCGGTATCAACAGCAGCAACTCCTTCTGGAGCGGCTTCTGTTTCAGGTTGTGCTTCTGGGGCTGCTGCTTCAGCACCGGGCACTGCACCAGAAAGCATGACACGTGGTTCTAGGTCAAAACCTGTATCGAGGCGGTTGCGTTTGATGGACATGAAGTTATCTCCGATTGTGATTCGTAATTGTTTCAAAATTGAAAGTCATGGTGGGATCGGTGAATTCATCACGTGGCCAACCCGGACCTTCGACGTTGTAGCACTGACGCCTCACACCCGCGTAGCTTGCTTTTTTTTTAAAATAATTTTTTGTGTAAACATTGGCGGAGCATAACGTCCACAAGAAGGGCTGTAGTTTGCGAACTGAAAAACATTTTTCAAACAGTTGTTCAACTTCCCTCGCGGGGTCGCTCCATTTGGCTGTTTTCGCCCTCGGAGAGTTAGCCACGAATGATTTGTCTCGACTCGCACTTAAGGCAGAGCAAGTTGTTGAAACTGAAAAGCAATTGAAGAAAAACAAGCTCCATGACAACTACGACCACAAACCTCCCCCCTCAACTAAAAGATTCTTCCACGTTTAAATGCTAGCTCAGGCAATCATTTTTTTTGATGTCTTTCACAGCTTGCGACACTAGCGTTTGCTCAGCGCCTAAATCTTGCAAGCGGCAACCACGTTCAGACGCGCGGCGTCTGAGCAACATGGAGCCCACACGGACAAAATGATTCATGCTAACCAAACTAATCCCAACCGCAGTTTCATCCGTTGCAGCCAAATCGTTGGCAAGACAACAGGTCCGTTCGATTCGCTCCAAACAGGCGCGGCTGGAGAAGTTGTCCGACGCGGAACTGACTGACCGCAGCCGCGCCCTAGGGTTCAGCGCCCGATCAGGAATCGCTCAACGCAAACTGCTCCCGGACGCTTTCGCACTGGCCAGTGAAGCCATGCGCAGGGTCTGCGCGATGGTCCCCTACGATGTTCAACTGATGGCCGGCATCAACCTCTGCCAGCCAGTCATCGTTGAAATGGCAACCGGCGAAGGCAAAACCTTAACCGCGTTGCTGCCGCTATATTTACGCGCTCTTGAAGGCAAAGGCGTCCTGCTGGCGACCTCCAACGACTACTTGGCCGCGCGCGATGCGGAGTTTGCGAAACCGGTCTTCAAAATGCTGGGGATGACGGTTGATGCAATCGTGGAAGACAAAACCGATGACCAGCGCCGAGTCGCCTACGCTTGCGACGTGACCTACGGAACGGCAGTCCAGTTCGGTTTCGATTTTTTGCGAGACCGGGCCAAAGCCAGATTCAATCGAGTCACCAAACCGCTGCGTCCCGAAGCACCGGTAGGGCGAGGGCGTCTATACGCGATCATCGCCGACGAAGCCGACAGTCTGTTGATCGACGATGCCGCGACGCCATTGCTGATCGCTGGCACCGCACCGCCAGTGAGCGCAGAAAAACAGGAAGCATTCTGCTGGGCGGCCCAACGCGCCCCCGAATGCGAAGAAGGCTTGCACTATCGCTACAAGAAAAATGAAAAGCAAGCTGAACTGACGGCCATCGGCAAGCAGTGGATCCACCCGCAGTTGCCCAAACACCAACAATCATCCCTCAGCCTGATCGACTACTATCAATATTTGGAACGGGCGATCAACGTCGAGCGCGACTTTTTGCACGGCCGTAACTACATCGTCCAGGACGATGAAATCCTGTTGGTCGACGAAGGAACCGGTCGGATCGGCAAAGGACGACAGTGGAGCAATGGCATCCAACAGGCAGTCCAGGCGAAGGAAGGGCTGCCGATCACATCGCCGTCGGGGAATTTGGCCAAAGTGACCGTGCAAAGCTTTTTCTTGGCGTTCGAGCAATTGTCTGGCATGACCGGAACCGCCAAACAAGCCGAACAGGAGCTAAAGTCAAACTACCGATTGGGCATTCGGGAGATTCCCACCCGACTGACCAACCGACGGGTCGAGCTACCGGCAATCGCCTTTCCTGCTTTCGCACCATGGTTGGAGTCGATTGCCGAAGAATGCAAGTTGATGCAGGCAAGCGCGCGTTCCGTTTTGATCGGTGCGCGAAATGTGGCTCACTCCGAAATGATCTCGAATCATTTGACAAAGTGTGGGGTCGTCAACCAGTTGCTCAATGCGCGACTGGACAAAATCGAAGCCGAAATCATCGCCGGCGCAGGACAACCCGGCAGAGTAACGGTGGCCACCAATATGGCTGGCCGCGGCACTGACATTGACTTGCACGACGATGTCAGGAGCGCCGGAGGTCTGCACGTGATATTGGCTGGCATTCATGCCTCCCCGCGCGTTGATCGGCAATTGATCGGACGCTCGGGCCGCCAGGGTGATCCGGGCTCTTTTCGCAAACTACTTTGCCTGGAGGACGATTTGCTGGACGAAGCTTTCGCCGCCGACCAGGCGGCGGCAATGCGCACCGCTTGCAAGAAGTCGTTTACCTCTGTCGCCGCGCTGTCGATCTTTGAACGCGCCCAGATGCTAATTGGCCAACGAAACCGAATCAGTCGCAAGGCCATGTTTTGGGATGAAAAGAAGAACCTGAGATTTTTGCATACAGCCGGACTTGATCCTCTGCTGGATGTCCCAAGTTAAAACGACCACTCACAACTGCCAGTTGCCTTAAAACAACTAAAGATTCGAGTCACCTCATGACAACACAACTTCAGACTTTGACAACGACCGTTGACAGGCTTTGCGACCCCGAACTTTCGGAATCCACCTTCATTCATCAAACCGTCGAAAAGATGGCGACCGGTTGTCAAGCACTGCATCACTGGGTGCTGTCGGTCGATAAAAACGGCCCGCATGTCGAGAGTGATTCCGAAGTGGAACGCCAACAGTTCCAATCCATCGCGTTAGCCGACTCCGATTTCGAAGACTGTTTGGATTGTGCGATAGAAATACAGAGCGCAGTTCATTTGCCGCTGAATCTGCCAGCAGAAGACGCGCCTTTATCAATGGCCCAACACTGGGCTGACGACGAACGGGATCTGTATTTCGTTCCGCTGTTGAGCGACAACTCGCGCGACATTGTGGTCTGCTTGCACTGTTTGTCCGTCAGCCCCGAACTGATGCAGCAACGCATTGAACGACTGACGTTGCTGGCCAAACTGGGCGCACTAAGGCAAGTCGATTCGGATGCTCGGTTGGCCGAAAGGAAGCGGATCGAACAAGAACAGTTGGCTCATCGAAACAACCAGACCCTCAAGGCATCGCTTGATCTGGGTTCGGCCGTTGCTGCGACGCTGGAAAAAGAAAAAGCCGCGTTTGTCCTGGCGAATGAGCTGAAAGGTTACTTGGACGTCGATCGAGTCACCGTGATTGACCAGGTTGGCCGCCAGTCGCACGTGTTGGCCGTCAGCGGCCAAGTGATGTTTAATCGTCGCGCCAACATTGTTCGACACACGCAGTTCTTGGCAAGAAAGTTACTTAAATCCGGACAGGCGTTATGGTTCGACGGAGACATTGAGTCGTTCCCCGCACCCATCAAGCATGCCGTCCGCAAGTACTTGGACGAATCGTTGGTGCAATCGTTCGCGTTGATTCCAATTTTTGAATCGAGCCAACCCGTCTATCGGTCTGATGAGGAAGCCCTGATCGAAATGGTCAATCCCGGTCGAACCGAAACCAAAAAACTGTCCGGCGCGATATTGATCGAAAGCATTCAATCACCGGTCACGCGCGAGGAAATCGAACCTCGTTGGGAAACCGTTCAACAGCAAGTCACCACGCACTTCAACAACACCAAAACGTACTCTGACTTGGCGATGCTGCCAATGATGTTGGCGCTGACCAAATTCTTGGCACTATTTCGCGGGCACACCAGCCGTATGGCTTGGGGAATCACCACCCTGATTGTCGCCGCGCTGATGGCCGGGTTCCTGATTCAATCTGATTTCCGCGTGCGTTGCGAAGGCTACCTGCACCCCGAAAAAATGCACCACGTTTTCGTCCGCAAAGACGGCTACGTC
This sequence comes from uncultured Pirellulaceae bacterium, assembly GCA_938003615.1. GTDB lineage: Bacteria > Planctomycetota > Planctomycetia > Pirellulales > Pirellulaceae > Mariniblastus. The sequence continues at coordinate 4,989 of CALKXO010000150.1, forward strand.
GTCGATGTGCTTGTCAAAGAAGGGCAAGCGGTTCAGGCTGGCGATCCGTTGGTCCAGCTGAAAAATCGCGAACTCGAATTCGACATCGCAAACCTCAGCGGTGAGCTTAAAGAAAAACGCGAGGAGCATCGGCACATGGTGTTTCGGCGCTTGAATTATTCTCAGAGCCAATCCGACAAATCTGGCGATAGCGACTACGATTCGCTGGCTGAGCAAACAGAGTTGGCCGAACAAAAAATCGCCAGCCTCGAAAAACAACTGGCGCTCAAGCACCAACAGCGCTCAGACTTGGCGGTGCGCGCTCCGTTCGACGGACAGGTGATTGGCTGGAACGTCGATCGCAAGTTTTTGAATCGGCCACTGGAACAAGGCACACGTCTGTTCTCAGTCGCAAAAATTGACGGCCAGCGCGTGCTGGAACTGAAAGTGCCAGACAAACGATCGGGATACGTCCAGTCAGCATTTCAAGACGGCAAGGACAACAGCGTGAATCGGTTGCCGGTCGAATTTTCGATCGCTTCCTATCCGGACAAGCGCTTCACCGCAGAGGTCGATCACGTGAATCCCGGCCTAGAACTGGATGACGACCTAGGTTACGTCCTGCCGGTTGAGGCCACGCCCACGTCTGGACTTCCTGGCGACCTGCGCGTAGGGATCCCGGTGGTCGCCAAAGTGGTCTGCGGCCGTCGATCGGTGATCTATTGCAAGAGTTACGAATTCATTGACTGGGTAAACCAAACGACGTTTGAGTATTTGTTTTAGGTGACTGGCCATGAGTAGTTATATAATTAGATTTTTCAACACTTTGGAAACGGAACTTTCCCGTTGAGATCCCCCGGCAACTAGTTTGTCAGGCCTCGAATAAATTCCGCAACGGTACCCAAAAAATTGGCTAACACCATGAAGACCGCCTCCCATTTGATCACCGCAACCGTGCTTTGTCTGCTCATGCAAACAACCGCAACCTGCCAGACTATCGAAACCACCATGACCCTGGACCTGCTGGACCGAACTGCGGTATCCTCACCGGTCGATGGCGTGATTGCATCCATCGGAGGTCGGGCCGGTGCGCTGGTAACAAAAGACCAATTGCTGGTTCAAATCGAAACCGAACGTCGAAAAAAAGAACTGAAGGTCGCCCAAAGCGAGCACAAGGCGTTGCTGATTCGATCAAAGAATGACACGCTGGCCAAAGTCAACGAAGCGCGCGAGCGCTCTGCTGCGGCCAATCTTAACCAACTGCATCAGGTGCGAAATCGCTATCAGGTTAGCGTGCCGATGCTGGAACTAACCCGGGCAAAGACCGAGTTGCAGCAAGCCTCTTTCGAACGCAAGGGCGCCACGCAAGAGATGTCGCAATTTCGTTTCGAGGCCCAAGCCAAACTTGATGAGGCGGAGTTGCTAAAGTTTGACCTGGAACATTCCAGTATCCACAGCCGCTACGATGGTGCTGTGATCAACGTTGAAAAACAACCGGGCGAGTTCGTTCGGGCCGGCGATACGATTATTGAAGTCTATCGTCTGGACCAGTTGGCCGGTCTGGTGCTGATTGATCGTGATCAACTACAGCCAGAAAATGCGGTGGGCCAAACGGGTAAATTCGAGGTTCCCGACCACGACGGAACAACCACTTACGACGTTGCGATTGTTCGTGTTTTGCCACGGCTGGACGTCGATGGCAAGTACCGGGCTTTTGTCGAAATCAACAACCAGAAAACCCAATCCGGTAGCTGGAAACTGCTGCCTGGTTTGACCGGCGTCGCCAAATTTAGACTGACAGATCGACGTTAATTGTTTCCGTTAACTTTTTCGGCCAAGCGTCAAACGGACGGCCCGCCAACCCACACCAAATAGATCCAACAATGTCGGCTGCTAACTATTACGACCTGACCAGCGCGAGCCAGCCGATTGGCGTGCGGATGCGCCCCGACCTCCAGGTCCAACAGGTCCACCATCAGGCCGAACCTTGCTGGGTGGTGAAAGACCCGCACGACCAACAGTACCATCAGTTCAACGAACAAGAGTATGCGGTGTTGAAGTGGTTGGATGGGAACATTTCGTTCGACCAATTGCAGGAGAAGTTTGAAAGGCGCTTCAGCCCCTACCGGGTCAACTATCGCGAATTGGTGACGATCATTCGTGAGTTCTTCAAAAAATCCGTCGTTGTATCGACTTCTGGCGGCAATGGATTGTTGCTGCACGAATACGCGCGGGAAAAGCGCCGAGACAGACTTCAAAAGAAACTCAAAAACGTACTCGCGATCCAATGGCGCGGCTGGGATCCGGCGACATTCATGGACTGGAGCTACCCGCTGGTCAGTTGGTTCTTTTCCCCAACGATGGTGCGAATCAACCTGATGTTTGTGGTGGCTGCCATCGGCTGGCTGGTCTATCACTACGACGAATTCCTGACTCGACTGCCCAGCATCTGGAGCCTATTCGACGGCAGCAACCTGTTCACGTTGGGGCTGGTGATTGCCACCACGAAACTGTTGCACGAACTGGGACACGCATACGTCCATAAACGATTCGGCGGCGAGTGTCACGAAATTGGCGTGATGATTTTTTTCTTCATGCCAACGATGTACTGCAACACCAGCGACTCATGGATGCTCAAGGACAAGTGGCAGCGGATGGCGATCGGTGCCGGTGGTGTCTATGTCGAAATGGTGATCTGCGCGTTGGCAACGTTTGCCTGGTGGTTCTCCGGCGTGGGGCTATGGCAGGACATTTGCCTAAATCTGATGGTCGTTTGTTCGGTCAGCGCCGTCCTGACCAACGGCAATCCGCTGATGCGTTACGATGGTTACTTCGTTTTGGCCGATTGGCTGGAGATCCCCAACCTGTCTCAACAGTCCAGCCAGGCCATTCGCCGGGGCTTCCTGAGACGATGCTTGGGCGTTGAACGCGAAGTGGACTTGTGGAGTGCGCGTTTCAATAAAGGGGTGTTTTTGATTTACGGCGTGGCATCTTTTCTCTACAAGGTGTTGTTGATCGTGACGATCAGTTATTTCTTGACCCAACAATTTCAATTCGCCGGCCTGGCTCATTTTGGGCTTTTGATTGCCATCATCTCCTTGGCCGGCCTGTTTGTGGCTCCTGTCAAATCCATGTACGACTATTTTAAACAGCCCGGAAACATGCAACGCGTCAATCGACGGTCGCTGCGCTGGACGGTGGCGATAGCCGGCGTTTTGCTGGCGATCATTGCGTTGCTGCCGATTCCCTACTATGTCCCCGGCGAGTGCACTGTGGAGATGGCGGGCCAGCAGACGGTTTTTGCCGTTCACGATGCCCGCATCGACGCGATTCACGTCAAGCCCGGCCAGCAGGTCGAGACAGGTCAGTTGATGATGGAATTGGCGAACGAGGATTTGGCAGGGGAGATTGTGTCGCTGGAAGCGGACCTGGAAGAAGTCAAGCTAAAGCTACGTCACAAGCAAACGCCCAATCGCGAGCGCGAATCGGCGGCGTCGATGAGCCAAAGTCAGTTGGCGGCGCGGGAGCGGCGGATCACTGACCAGCTGAAGGTGTTGCGATCCAAACTCTCAGCGCTGCAGGTGCGTGCTCCTCGAAGCGGCCAGGTCTACGGTGTTTCGATTGGCCAGCGCGCGGCAGATACTCAAGACGAAAACCTGAACCAGATCTTTGGCAGCCCGCTGAAGCCTGCGAACCTGGGAGCCTGGTTACGCACGGCGGACGAAATTTGCCGGATCGGAGATCGAGAACAACAGCAGATCACGGTTTTAATTGATCAGCGTCACAACGGTCTGATCCGCAACGGGCAGAAAGTGTCACTGTTGCTTTCGTCGATGACCAATGAGCGGCTCGAGGGTCGGATCACTGCGGTGTCGCTGCGTGAAAACCGCGCCGACGATATGCCGGGGGCGATTTATCAAGAGTCATCATCGCAGATGGTAGCCAATGTCAAGCAGAACGCCAGCGTTGACAAACGCAAAGACATGACCTTCAAGGATGGTCAGAGCTTATCCTCATCAATGGTCCAGGCGACCGTTACGTTGACGCGCGCCCCATCGTTCCCCATCAACGACGCCTCAATTGGCAAGGCGCGCATTCACGTCGGCAACCGGACGTTGCTGTGGCGGATGAAGCGTTCCATTGACGAACTGTTCCAGCAATCCTTTTAGTCGCCTTGGTTGTTGGAGCCATGCCTGTGTCAGCCAAAGTTATCAACACAGCCGCCACTTCATGTTATTGGCTAAGAAAGCGTCTGACGCCGTAGCTGGCCATAACGCCTTCGCCGGTGGCTGCAGCGACTTGGGCAAGCGCTCCTTGACGGCAGTCGCCGGCGGCAAAAATGCCATCCACGCTGGTTTGCACCGTGCCGCACTCGGTCGCGATGAAATTTCGCTCATTCAGATCAACAATCCCCTTCAAAAACCCGGTATTGGGAACCAGCCCGATAAAGATGAACACACCATCGGCGTCGATGACTTTGGTTTCCCCGGTTTCGTTATCCTGAATTTTGGCGGCTTTAAAAAGTCCTCGGTCGTCGGCAAGGAATTCCAAAGACGTTTGGTTCATCTGCGTTTCGATGTTCTTAATGCTCGGTAGCTTGTCGATGTACGTCTTGCTGGCCGAAAACTCGGGAAGGTGATGGATGATCGTTACCTTGGAACAAAATCCTGCCAAAAAGATTCCCTCTTCCAGAGCGCTGTTGCCACCACCAATCACTAGGACTTCTTTTTCTCGGTAGAATGCACCATCGCAAGTGGCGCAGAAATGAACGCCTGAACCAATCAGGTCAGCTTCACCGGGGATGTCCAACCTGCGATAAGTTGAACCCGAAGCAACCACAATCGTTTTGCCACGAACGCTACCAAGATTCGTCTCGACCTGGAATTCGCTTCGCTCGCGCGTAATCTTTTTCACCTCAGTGCCCTGCTCAATTTTCGCACCGTAAGTAGCCGCTTGTTCAGCCATGCGTTCCATCAGTTGCGGGCCAGAAATCGAAGTGAAGCCGGGATAGTTTTCGATCTTCTCGGTCAAGAAAGCGTTACCGCCGATATTTTTCTTTTCCAGGATGATCGAATCCAGTTTGTCGCGTTGGCAATAGATGGAAGCGGTCAACCCGGCCGCCCCGGCCCCGACGATAATGACGTCGTACAGTTTGTCCTGGCTGACGGTCTTGATGTTGAGCAGTTCGGATAGTTTCGCATTGTCGGGATTGATGTGAACTTCGTCGCCGATCAAGAAAGTCGGGATCACGCGTTTGCCGTTGTTTAGTTCTTCAATTCTTCCATTGGCCCATTGATGAACTTCAACATCGACATACTGAAAGGCGATTCCGTTATCGTGCAGAAAACTCTTGGCGCGGCGACAATCGGGGCACCAATTGGCTCCCAGCATGATGACGCGCCCTGCCTCATTGATGCCAAAGATCTCTGATAGCTGCGCGTTGTCCGGATTGGTATAAGTCTGTGACGGCCCGACTTCGATCGTTGGGATGATGCGCTTGCCCTTGTTAAGCTGCTCCACTTTTTTAGTCGCCGCTTGATCCAGATCAACATCGACAAACTTATATTCAATTTGATTTTCTTTGAAGAAAGCTTTCGCTCTGACGCAGTCGCCACACCAGTCAGCACCGTACACAGTCACGTTAATTTTGTCGTCGAAGTTCATTATTTCGTTCCAAGTTTATGTTGAGAGTTATTTGGTAATGTTGGTGATGGTCGTCTTTTGTGAATTCGTTTTAGCCCCTCACGCATTTCAAACGAATAGACGTTGCCAACCAGTATTGGCGTGAAGCTCCGAACTTAAATACGTTAACCCGCTTAGATTGTGGCCACAGTATTCCGTGTTATTTGACCTTTATCGCCATGTATTAGCTTTTTGTGAAAGTAAACATCGAGCCTGCCAGCGCGCGGCATTCAACCGTTCTTGACAATCAGTCGGTCTGGCAGCCCAAAGTTGACTCGATCGACGTTTGAGAGTCAAACAACTTCAATGTTACTGCCATGACTTCAGAGATATTCACGGGCGGCCCCACAGAACAACATTCTGCTGAAATGGAATTTTCTGCGTCCCGTCCGTCAAAACCATCGGGCGTTAAAGCCCCGCCAACAATCCATGTTCAGTATCTGGTTGTTGACTCGATTCTGGTCTCTGCTTGCGTGGTTGAAGAATCTGCAGTGGTGCAACAATACATTTTGTTTGAAGACGCCGTCTATTCTTCGACGGTCATGTTCACTACGGTATCGACTACTGCGACATCGTCATCAAAGTCACCACTGACGAGCGCTCACCGCCTGCCAAGCCATAACAGGCCTCCTCACCTTCGTCGGGAGCACCGCGTTAC
>CALKXO010000151.1 GCA_938003615.1 uncultured Pirellulaceae bacterium
ATCAACGCGCTAACCTGTAGGTGAAATACCATTATGTGCCAGTTGGGGAAATTTCTATCCCACTACGAGCTGAACCTAAGGGTCACGACGAGTCCCGTTATTCGAAGCGCGATCGAGTTGATGAACCGTCAATGCAGCCAAGGATCACCAAGTCAATGGGCTTGGGGCGGTAGGTGTTACCGCTGAATTTAATCAGTCTTTGCTATCCTGTCTTCGATGGACACCTGCAAAGTCAAACACCGATTGTTATCATGGCATCTCTGCGGGCCAAGCTCAGAATCCGCAACAATCTATTCCTCTCAAAAATGTCATTTCATGTCCAACCTATTTCAACTGCCCTGCCCTTGGTGTGATGCCAAAATTGAGATTAGCCTGCGGCAAGCTGGCCAGACACTTTCATGCACAGGATGTGAAAAGGACGTTGAGGCGCCTAAGCTGGGTGAAATTAAAAAACTCCCCCCATCCGAATCATCCGAATCGTCCGCATCAAACGGGCGGAGGGCCTCATCGCGCGGTGCAGGAGGCAAAGGGGCCACTTCAACAACTCGTAATGGCCTGTTCACCGCCGGATTAGCGCTTGCCGTCATCTTGGGAGGCGCGGGACTGGGCCTGCACATGTATGCCCGATCACTTCACACGCCAGTCGATATTCAGGAACAAGTGGAACTGACGCGGGAAGAGATTCACAGCCTGAAGCCAGACCAAATTTACGGTTTGGCAACCGCGATGACCAAGAATGAAGAACTTGGTGAATTTTCTGAGCCGCCGTTTTTGAAAGACAACATACAGGGATCGATCCTGACTTGGATTGCATGGGGGCTGTACGCTTTGGGAGGACTCGGCCTGCTGATGTTGTTGGGATCCTTCTTCGTCAGGTAGCCAGTGGCTACCTCGGAAATCGTTTCGGGTGCGATTTATTTTCTGTTGGTAAACGATGCAGATTCAATAGCTCAAGGGATTGAACAGTTCCAAGGACTGAGATCCGCACTGCCGTAGACCAACAACCAACACAGCCCTACCTTCCTGATACAGCCGTCACAGAGATTACTGCCACGCATCACGATCTAACATCCGGTAGTTGATCGCTTCGGCCATGTGATGTGATTGGATATCGGCCGAACCGTCTAGGTCGGCGATCGTGCGCGAGAGACGCAGGACTTTATCATGAGCCCTTGCGGAGAGCCCAAACTCGTTGACGCTGACTTTCAACATATTCATGCACTCATCATCCAGTGGGCAGAACTCGCGGATCTGTTTGCTGGACATCTGCGCGTTGTACAGAATTGGCATTCCATCAAATCGCTTGATTTGTGCCGCCCGCGCGACGGTGACATCGGCGCGGATCGTTTCACTGGAGGTGCCAAGCTTCTTCGAAGACAGTTCTTTGAACTCGGCAGCTGGAACTTCCACGTGAATATCAATTCGGTCCATTAACGGACCGCTGATCTTGCCCATGTACTTTTCAATCTGCGGCGGAGTGCAATTGCAGCTGCGTCTCGGATCACTCCGGTAACCGCAAGGGCACGGGTTGAGCGCCGCCACCAACATAAAATCCGCCGGGAACGTGGTAGATGCCAGAGCCCGGGAGATGGTCACGATGCGATCTTCCAGCGGCTGTCGCAACACTTCCAGCGTCTTGCGATTGAATTCCGGCAGCTCATCAAGGAACAACACGCCGTTGTGCGCCATCGAAATCTCACCCGGCGTTGGCGTACTGCCGCCACCAACCAAACCCGCTTCGCTGATGGTGTGATGCGGCGAGCGAAAAGGACGCTTAGCCATCAACGGCTGACCGGGCCGCAGCCGTCCGACTGCGCTGTAGATGCGTGTTGTTTCAATCGATTCTTGGGGCGTCAAGCGCGGCAGCACGGTTGGAATGCGTTTAGCCAACATGGTCTTACCTGATCCAGGAGGGCCTAACATCAAAATATTGTGCGCTCCAGCCGCGGCGACCGTGATGGCGCGTTTGGCCATCTCCTGTCCGCGCACGTCGGAGAAATCGAAATCGTACGTCGAAAATTCCTCAAACAACAAATCGATCCCCGAAGGCGTAGGTTCAATTTCTAGCTCCCCTGAAAAAAAACCAACGGCTTCAGACAGGGAACTGACGGCGATCACATCCAGCCCTTCGACAACTGCGGCCTCCCCGGCGTTTTCAAATGGCACGACAATTCCCTTTAAGCCCGAATCGCGCGCTTCAATGGCCATCGAGAGAACACCTTTGGCTGGGCGCGTGTGGCCTTCGAGTGCTAATTCCCCGACTACCGCATACGCATTGAGTCGATCGGACGCAATCTGACCGCTTCCCACGAGAACGCCAAGGCTAATCGGTAGATCGAAAGACGCCGCCTGTTTGGGTAGCTCGGCGGGGGCGAGATTGATTACCACGCGGTCAGCCGGGCGATCAAACCCCGAGTTCACCAACGCGCGTTCAACCCGGTGAGTGCTCTCGCGCACCGCGGCTTCGGGAAGTCCTACCAGAATCGTCTTGGGTAACGCGCGCGGGGAGACGTCCACTTCGACTTCCACCGGCATGGCTTCAATACCGAGAAGCGAAAACGTTTTCAGTTTGGCCAGCATACCGCCGCCGCGCACTTTGTTCCCTGACGGTGAAGAAGACGCTTGCTGATTCATGGAACCCTGCCTCACAGAGGAGCATTGAAAAGTTGACGGTTGCGTAACCATCAAAACTTAAAGTGGTTTGATTGTATCCGATTTTTTCTCGAAATGGGAAAAATCGAGAAGTGCGCTTCCTTAGATACTGCCGGTTTCCAATTCAAACTCCTGTTCAATTCACTCCGAAGTCGTTTTAATCATGCAATGGAAGAATCACAGGTATTTGAGGTTATGGGCGAAGACGGATTTGCGCGGATGGTCGGCGCATTTTATCAGAAGGTCCGCCAAGACGATCTGATTGGCCCAATGTATCCCGATGGTGATTGGGAAGGGGCTGAACAACGCCTGCGCGATTTTTTGATCTACCGGTTCGGTGGGCCGGATCGCTACGTTCAACAACAAGGGCATCCGCGACTACGCATGCGACATGTTGGATTTAAAATTGGCATTGCCGAACGCGATCGCTGGATCGAATTGATGTCGAGCGCCATGAAGGAATCAGAAGTACCCAAGGAAGTTGCGCTGGAGCTAAAAGTCTTCTTCGAACAGGTGGCCGATTTCATGCGTAACGTTCCGGAAAACTAGCCCTGCACCTCACACCAAGAACCAAAAACTACCCCGCATGAAAATCATTTCGCTGCAATCAGGAAGTAACGGCAATTGTTTTTACGTCGAAACGGGGAACGTCCGATTGCTGTTCGACGCCGGCATCAGCGCCCGGCAAGCAGAATTGCGGCTGGCCGAGCACGGGCGCGACATTCGTGACGTCGATGCGCTTTTGATCACCCACGACCACAGCGACCACGCCAAATCGATGGGCATTTTCCAACGCAAATTTGGCATGCCGGTCTACATCACCCGCCGCACGTTGCTGGCCTCTAGACGCTATTTGAAAATTGGCAAAATGGAGCGTGTGCGGATCTTCACTGCCGGTAGCAGTCTGCATTTCGGCGACGTCATCGTCAACTCGATCCCCACACCGCATGACAGCGCCGAAGGGTTAGCTTATGTGGTTGAAGATCGCCAGCACCGTGTCGGAATCCTGACAGATCTAGGGCATGCCTTTGATGGGCTCAAAGAAGTACTTCAATCTCTGGACGCCGTCATCATCGAAAGCAACTACGATTCGAAAATGCTTGAAAACGGACGCTATCCCCTACGTCTGCGAAAACGGATCTCGGGGCCAGGCGGCCACCTGTCCAACGATGACTCGGCCGACCTAATTCACGAAACACTTTCAGGCGACGACAACGCGCGTCTCAAATGGGCTTGTCTGTGTCATCTATCGGAGGACAACAATGATCCGGACGTCGCTGTTGCAACGCATCACAAAAAAATAGGTGACCGCATCAAGATCTTTGTGGCTAGTCGAGAGGGTGTTAGTCCAATTATGGAAGTCTAATCAGCTTGAGAGAAGTGTTAGGACGTTGTATGTGATGTGGGTCCCCACCGCGATGCCGAAGCCACGATAGTGGAACACGGCGGCAAACACACCCGCCGCCACGAAGCGAAAGAGAAAAGTAAACTCTTGGAATGGCTCACCGGCCGGATTGAACCAGTCCACATGGGCGGTGGCAAACAGCAGGCTAGAAATCACCGCCGCGACCATGGCCGCATGAAAGCGCGTCCCCCACTTTTGCGTCAGCAACATGATCAGCGGCACCATAATCAACACGCGAAAAACGAGCTCTTCGTGGATGCCGGTGCCGATGTAGGAAACGACACGTGACCACCACGCCGTTGTCCCGATCATCCAGTGATAAGGATCGACGACTCGTCCTGCATCTGGCCCATTGCCGAACAGCACTAGAAATGCATTGGCCATCAAAAAAAGCATCAGGCCAATTCCCAAGGCTTCGACGGCCATTAGCGGAAACACTCTGGATCTCACTCGGTAACGGTCTGCTTTACGGTGGTGCCAGGCGAGCAACACGGCGGTGGTCAGCATTGGCAGAATCACCAATTGTCCTGCCCCAAATGAACTCATCAATTCGCAGATCCAATAGTCTATTCCGCTAGACGCAGACTGCGGACCAAGAAAGATCTTGGCGACTTCGTAGATGATGATCAGAGGAAACAAAAAGTACAAAGACGCGATCGGTCGACGTGTCTGCTCACGGTAGCGCGCGCTGATGTCAGACTTTTGCGGACTCTTTTTGGGTGAAACGGTAGCTGTCGCGCCAACGTCCGACTTTGAAATCGCGTCTGCAATCGGCTCTGCGACCGACGATGCCGTCACCGCATGAGCGAACAGTGGCGTGCGTGTTTTGGGTCGGACCAGCCAGTTCAGTCTGGGACGCTCATCAGATGTCTTCCGAAGCTTTCGATGCTTTCGATTGGCACGTCGGCGCGAAGGAAGAGGCCGTCTTCTCCGTCGGACGCTTGGCTCGTTCTCAAACCCGTCTGTCAATTTTTCTGGCTCGACAAAACTCATCAGCTAACCGAATGGACCCGTTACGTAAAACGCCAATAGTAGACTTTTGCGACATGCGAACCAATGTTGATTTGGAACCTGCTTTCAAATCGGTTTCGGCCATATTACAAGCCGTAACACCAGCCTTATCACCATTTATTACGACCTATCGCGCAGGTGCTTTCAGGATGACAGCGTCGCGTCGGTCCTCACGTTTGGGAGAAATGCCGGTCGTGAAAGCCACAAACTTTTCCATGCGTCGCCAGAACGAAACGCGCTCCAAGACTGCGTTAACCTGCGACGTCAGGACACAGTAGTACCCCGTGTGAGGCGGTTTGTGATGCATCGAGTGCTGGCGATGCGCCTGCATGATGCCAAGGTCTTTCATGAAACCCGGCAATGCTTGCGAAAATTACTGCACCCTGTACCGCAATCCCGACGGAACTTACCAGTCATACATTGGAATCGATGTCGAGGGAGTCAACGGAAAAACGGGCAGGCTATCTGTCCTAGTTCAAGAGAGTAATTTGGATGAATCGCAACGGGACTTGTTTTCTGAAACACCGCGCGGTCCAAGCGACAACAACTTGACGACGTCCCTGATTCGTTGGAAAGAAAATGGCAAGCAAGGTTCGGTCAGTCTTAATCCGGACACACTCAAGCGTAGAGTAAAAAAATAGTCGTACAGCGCGACACTACTCCAGCAACCAGTCAATCCGCCCGCGCCCCTGACTCTCAAGTATTTCATTAGTCTTTGAGAACGGGCGGCTGCCAAAGAACCCGCGATGGGCAGACAACGGCGATGGGTGGGGCGCGACAAGTCGCAGGTGCCGGTCGTCAATCAAAGTTGCTTTCTTCTCCGCCGACTTTCCCCACAAAACGAACACGATATTCGCAGGATGTGAATTGAGCGACTCAATCACCGCGTCAGTGAACGACTCCCACCCCCGATTCTTGTGCGCGTGCGGCTCGCCATTTCGGACCGTCAGCACCGTATTGAGCAGCAATACCCCTTGCCGCGCCCATGGTTCAAGATTGCAAGTCGTGGGGATTGGGCATTCCAAATCATCTGCCAGTTCTTTGAAGATGTTCCGCAGCGATGGCGGAAAACGCTCGGCCGCCTGACCGACGGAGAAGCTAAGCCCATGTGCCTGCCCGAGCCCATGATAGGGATCTTGGCCAAGAATCACCACTTTGGTGTCAGACCACGACGTCAAACGAAAGGCGCTGAAAACTGAGTCTGCCGGCGGAAAGACGGTTTCGTCTTGCCGCTGTTGATCGACGAATTTGATCAGTTCTCTTGCCGCATTGGAATCAAACCATGTTTTTAAATGGTCATTCCAGTCGCTTCGGTCAGGCCAATGGTCCAGCAAAGACATAACTAGCGGCGACGAATCTGCTGGGCTCGTAAGTCAGTTTTTCTAGCACGGGCAGTGATCGAGTCACCGGTTGGATGTCGGCCCATTTCGGCCAACCTAGTCGCCATCGGAGACTCTGGCCCGCGGCAAGTTGCACAATCACAACCTCCAGAAACGGGTCCTGGCGAGACAGCACCTGTACCGATCTCGGTGTAGTCATCGATGACGTAGTCGCCACCAAGGTATTGGTCACTTGAGCAGCTATCGCAAGAACCACTCTCGCATCCGCAAGACTGAGAACTTTCGCTGCCGCTGCAATTGCGCGAGCCGTACAGAGTGCGAAGCAAGCCGCCACGCCCTAGGCACAACGGCTGTGTTCGACAAAACGGACGCGCCTTAACGGCTCCTCCTACGAATGTTGTATCGCAGCACGGATCATTGCAATCCGGAGGAGTGCTGATCCACTCACCAATGTAGGCTTCTCCGCATCCGCTTCCGCAAATCGCGTTACTTCGCAAGTTGCGCATCGCGTTGAGCGGTCCGCCACAAGCTCCCTGACGAAAGCCGCCATCGCAATCACTGCAGGTAACGTTACCGCAGCCAACCCCACAACCCATTGGTCCACAGCAACCAGTAGCGACAACAGCAACCACCGCCGTCATCAGACTTGCAAAAAGCATCATTGAACGAATCATTGGACTCTCTCAACCATTTGCCGATCACGCCGCAATAGGCGTCCGGCATATATATATGTGTTTCATTGGAATCTGCACCAGCACGACGTTCGCATATGAGTGACCGTCTAATGGTCGGCGCAAAAGGATCTTTTGAGTGTTGTCGTCCTGCCAAAGTCTATGGAGCCAGCACAAATGGAAAAATCGGCAAACTTTGCCGTGTTTTGCTGTCAATTGGCCTTCTAGGAGCCATGAAAACTCAAATGAGGATCGAAGCCCGCCACGAAATAACCGATTCCTACGGTGTCGAGCGATAGTTCTTTTCCTACTGTAGCGATTTTGCCAAATGCAAGCCTCAAAAGCCCTCCGAAAATTGCTGGCGTTGCTGGTAGCGGCAACGTTGCTTTCGGGGTGTCAGCAAGCAGTGAATTCAAGGCTGGTCGGCACTTGGAAAATGGACAATGCGGAAACGCTAGCGAAGAAAGTTGATTCCGAAGCTGATTCAACTGATCAAGATGCGCAACCACCTCAGATGACGTTGCACTTTAAAAGCAACGGCGCGCTGGAGACCGTCACTCAGCTAGGAAAAATCGACAGCCTCAAAACAGGATCATGGAAGCTGCGTGAGAAAGATGCCGGTGACAAGACAAAGATTGAATGCTCGATCGACGGCCTGACCAGTCAACACGAAATACGCTGGGTGGATCGTTCAACCATTCGCTTGGCACCGCCCAACATGTCTGGCCAGAAGATGATCATGAAGTTTGTTCGCACAGAATGAAATGGAATGCGTTTCTGCTAGGAACTCCCGCGCCGGTAGTTGCAATTTGTAATCAAGGAGTATGTGAATGTCCCGTAAATCAGCCTCCCCATCGTTTGGCCGTCTGTTCAAATCCGCCTTCCAAACCGCGCTTGGCTCAACAAGTTGTGGCGTAGCTATCATCAGCATCGCGGCATTGGCCGGTGGTTGTGATTCATCAACCAGTACGTCAGATATAGCGATCCCAAACGAGGCAACCGATCGCCAAGCCGATCCTTTGACCACTCCTTCGGCAATGCCGGAGGAAGCCGGCCTCAATCGCTCACCGCTAGTGGGAGCTTGGATGGGTAAAGCCATCATCAACGAACAAGCGTTGCTAACCACAGCCGATGCGCTTCCCGGCGACCAACGTCAGGCGCTAATTCACGAGGCACGAACCTTCGTGACGACTGAGATGGCGATTCAGTTCTCACCTTCGGGGGAGATTGAAACAGCGATCGAGGTGCAGTCGGTTGGCGGTCAAAAAATCGCTGGACAAACGTTCGGCACGTGGAAAGTCGTCGAAGCGACCAACAATGGTGTTACCGTGGAGACCACCGGCACCGATGAAACAGGATCCACTGTGACCAATCGAACCACGTTTGCAGTTTCTGTGGACGGTGACCGACTGGTTCTGCAACCACAAGTCAGTTCTGCTCTTGCCGGCTGTGAGGCGTTGATCTTTCTTGATCGACAGATGACTTCACCGACGGCAAGTGTCGCTCAGATGCCGGAGGCTAATCAAGCTCGCTGAAAAATAGCCGCCTTACGTTTGGCAAAATTTCGCTTCGTAAAAATCTCGCTGCGTTAGATTTCGCCATTTGCCAAGCAAAAGACGACAGAACACAAAAAGGCTGATTGCCAAACAGCAACCAGCCTATTTTGTGATTCAATGATGGGGTGAACTTTTTCGGTTCGCCGCCTTACTTCTTTGCGTACTGAGCTTTCGCTGGCGAGATAACGCCCATCGATTCTCCGCTGATACGTGCATAACGCTCTTTGCTGCCATCATCTAGATAACGGTAGCCAATACGGGTGGGCTTGCTGGTTTTAGGGCACAACGCCATCACCTTACATGAGCGGATTGGCATTTCCTTGTGCAAACGACCGCCCTGAGGGTTACGTTGGCTTGGCTTCACGTGGCGGTAAACCATGTTGACGCCTTCGACCAGCAATTTGTCGCTTTTGTGATCTACAGAAATGACTTTGCCAGTAACTGTCTTGTCGCGACCGCTAATGACTTGGATGGTGTCGCCGGTATGAATTTTCATCGTTTTCTCCTCAGTGTTTTTCGAGTCGCGAAATATGTTCGAATTGGCCCAAACTGTCAAGTGGAAATCCCGGCAGTGCGGCCAGATACGAAGCAAACGCTCGCAGAAATGGATGAATCCCAGATCCTGCGGCAGTCCTCCACCCCTCATCTATCCAGAGGGTCAAGATAGTCATCCTAGTGGCCGTCGGGCCGGCCAAGTATTCGGAAGCGTTTTCCTTCTTCCGCCCTACTCGGGCTCTTCATCTAAATAAGATAGCGCCAGCAGTGAGTAACTGGTCACCAGATTCGGATCGCCTTCGTACCAGCGATCAGCCGGATTGATCCACGATCCGTCAGCCTGCTGTTTATCAGAAAGCTGCTCCAGCAGATCGGCTCGCCAATTGTGCGAAGTTCCATCGGAATCGACGACGAGCGGTTGACCGTACGCATGGAGCGCTTTGGCAAACACGTGGTAATAGTAAAACAGCCCCTGCTGCCCAACTCCCGGATTGGAACTCAGATCATAGTGGCGGCCAATCCAGTCCATCGCGGCTTTGACTCGTATGTCCTCTTTATCGAGCCCCGCATAGAGGAAGCTTTTCAGGCCAGCGTAGGTCATCGACGCGTAACTACGCAGACCACCGACCGGCGTGTCCGGTTTGTTCTCCGCTTTAGATTCACCAGTGCCGACCGCTGAATAAACCATTCCGCCCAAATCGTCGTCACCGACCACCCGCGCGAATTGAGCATCATTGTATTGAGAAGGCAAGTTCTGACAGCGCGACATAAACACAACCGCATTTCTGATTGCTTTGCTGTTGCCTTCGGGCTGAGCTTCCTTGAGCGCGTCAAGGAAAAACGAAGTGTTCGACGCATCGGGACGTTTATGTTTGCCATAGCCTTGGCCGCCGTAGTGACGACTGCTCGTCAGATGGCCTTCGCCTTCGTCCCATTGAATGCCTTTAACGTATGCGATGGCGTTTTCGATGGTCTGGTCGTAACGCCCGTCATTGTTGGCTTGATGCAAGCACATGACTGAAACACTGGTTTCGTAGTTACGTAAATTGCTGTCTGGCGCATAGATGCCGCCGTTGGGACGTACGAAACCTTCGACGTACTTCAGGGCCAGCTGAACTTTTTCGTGGTTGACCGGAACTCCATTTTTCAGCAGCGCCGAAACGCACATCGCGGTAACCGCCGGGCCCAGCTGTTTGCTGAAAGAACCGTCTTGCGTGTCTTGCCCTTTCTCAAACAGAAAGGTCACACCTCGTGAAACCGTTTGCCGGTACCGCGCGTTGTCTATTTCTACAGAAGGCTCAACTGCAGCGGGCTTAACGACTGCGGGCTTAACTGCAGTCGCTGAATTCGAGTCCTTGAGATGCGTTTGAGCGGATGCCGCTGCGGTAAGTACGGTTGCAGTGAATACTATTGCGACGGACAGGGTGGCGAACCGGAACGCAGTGGAAAAACCAAAGTTCCCGTAATTGCGATCGGAGCAATGAACATCATTTTTTCGCAAGTCAAATTCCATCACTTACCCCATCACCGCAAGGATATCAGATTCGGTCATTATCAGAAGTTGCGTATCGTCGATGGTGATTTCGGTACCGGCGTAGTTAGAAAACAACACTCGGTCACCTTCCTCGACCTGAAAATCTGCGCGAGTCCCATCGGGCAGCATGCGGCCGTTGCCAACGGAAAGCACTTTTCCTTCTTGCGGTTTTTCACGAGCAGCTTCGGGAAGCAAAATTCCGCCAGCCGTTTTTTCCTCAGCGTCCATCCGTTTGACAACAATCTTGTCACCAAGGGGTTCGATTCTCATAATGTGCCTGGTTGAGATAAACATTGTTCTTCCGCGTCCGCCGAAGCTTCCCGGAACGGCGTTTATTGTTTCATGGCGGCGGAGTAGATTCAAGCCAGCCAAAGTTGACGATCGGGTTTTCCGTGTCGTTTCCTTGCTGAATTATCATGGTTTTTCGTAAGCTTTAACGATAATGGGTCCTTGACGGCCCATCTGGTCGACACCACTAGCACACGCCTAACGGGGGGACCAACATCAAACCGAAACGTCTCTTGAGAACGGTTCTTTCTATCCTTGCAACCGCACTGACTCTGTTCGTCGTACTTGCAATGGTCGTGGCAGGCCGTTTGATTGCGCCGGTTAACGGCCCGGTTCCGCTACCGGAGTTGAATCTGGCCAAATTTCCGGTGGAAGCGATCTCTATTCCAAATGCATCCGGAGAGGCACTGGCGGCGTGGCAGCTGATTCATCGCGACGCATCAGCAACGATCGTTCTTTTGCACCCTTTACGGGCCGACCGACGAGCCATGTTGGGGCGCGCGAAGCTGTTTTATGCTGCCGGATTTTCGATCCTGATGATCGATTTCCAAGGGCACGGCGAAAGCCGGGGCGACGCGATCACGATGGGTTACCGCGAACGCAACAACGCGCGCACTGCAATTGAGTTTGTGCGCGACCAAAACCCAAGCCACAAAATTGGCGGCGTGGGATGGTCACTCGGCGGCGCGTCAACGCTGTTGGCAATGCCGCTTGAACTTGATGCTTTGGTTCTGGAATCCGTCTATCCAACCCTCACCGATGCCGTCCATGACCGGATCGCAATGCGGGCAGGACCGCTCCGGCACATTTTAGCGCCGGCGCTGCTATGGCAATTGAAACCAAGATTAGGATTCAATGCCGATGACTTGCGTCCCATCGATCGGCTAAAAGATGTTGCCTGCCCCGTCCTGTTTGCGGCAGGTGATCGAGACCAGCACACGCCCATCGACGAAACGCACCGCATGTTTTCAGTGGCAGTGGAACCCAAGAAGTTAGTCATCTTTGAAGGGGCACACCACCAAGACCTCTTGGCGTTTGACCAAGAGCTCTACAAAACCGAAGTAGTCAATTTTATGATGCAGTACATGCTTGAGCCGTCGAGTACCAATTTTGACAAAAAGATTGGGGACTGAAAATTTAGCGATTCATCACTTCGCCACCGTCACGCGTTAGCATGGCGCGTAGATCTTCGGGGGCCAACGAGACGGGGATTGAGTGAACTGAACCGTCGGCAAATGCAAATGTGACGGTCTGCTCATTCTCCTGCTTAAGTCCGTTCCAAGGTTGACCAAGGTCGACTTCCCAGTCAGCAGGCTTGGTCCAGTAAACGGACTTGGCTGGATCGGTGCAGACAACGGCGATGGTATTACTGCTGCCGTCCCTGATGTCCGTGAACTTTGTGCCCTCTTTTTCTTGGAACATCATCCCCTTTCCATAAGGCAATTGGACCGTCGTTCGCCAGTTAACATTGAGGTATTCGTTTTCAGGATCAGCATAACATTCCGGCATATCGCGCGAGATTCTCAGATTGTGCGCGCTGTTCCAAGGCTCATTCAGTCGAAATTTCTCATAAAGATCTTGCCGACCAAGCAACGGTAAGATCGCGACGCGCCAACTTAGCAACGGTCGTCCAGCATCGCTGTAGATAGCGTTGGGCGGAAACGACTGATTGGCCGATTCGTAGGCGAACAAGGCGTTGATCACTTGCTTCAAATTGTTTTGCCGACGAGGCCCCGCATTGTGCCCACGCACCGAAGCCAGAAGTGGGACGAGTCTTTCCTTGTCCAAGAAAGGACTTAGGTTGAGCAAGACTCGGTTATCATCTACGGTCGGTTTCAGGGTATCCAAAATTTGCTGCCCCGAAGTCGCGCGAAATTCAGCGTTCGTCTGATTGACGGAGTACTTCATAATGGCAGAGACCAACCGTTGGCAGGTCTTCGCCGATTCCGCGTCGGTGCTGTGAATCACAACTCGCGCATTGGCCTTAGGCGGCAGATCGATCTTTAAGCCCCCCCAACTGATGCGGTCGGCTACCAAATCGCCAGTAGCTTCCTCAAAAGGTGAAGGCAATTGAGGCAACATTTCACGTACGACTCGTCGCGCGTCTTTGTTGCCGAACACCGCAAGGGCTGCTTGATAACCAACTAATTCCTCCCACACAGCTTTGAATTCTGGTCGCTTTGGTTTACCCAAGGCCCACCGGTCAACGGTCGTCTGATCTGGTCCGCCAACAATCAATCCACCTCTGATCGCCAGAGTCTTTGATTTGATCGGTAGCATGTCTGCAACGCTAGAAAGTGCCTCCAGCGCTTCCTCCGGATTCGCATCGTTGGCAAGGGTCGCCACCCAAACAGGCGCCTGCGTGTGCAAGTCTGACATCCGCGGTAAAACGGTGATGCGTTCGACGCCGCTGTCGACCAACGCGCTGATCGCGCCCTGAGCGGTGGTCGCAGAGAATTTCATATTGCCTGCTTCCGCTTCGGGAACAATGCCGAATTCGATCCCCCATTTGATGGCTTGAGGCAATCTCATCTGAGGTAGGTCGACCGTCGCAACGGCGACGACCTGTTCGGTCACCATCGATTGAATCGATGAGGGATCTTCTGCGCGTACGTGGTTAGCGAAAACACCCATGGCGAAAACACTCGTCGCGATAACATCCGTGGCAAGCACGATCGCGCTAATGTATTTTGAATCGATCTTCATTGTGATCCTCATTGTGATTCTCATCGAAAATTGTGAGTGGGATAGGCTTCTAGCCCAATCGCAGAGCCTAATCGCAGAGCCCAATCGCTCGCATGATTCGCGGCGGAAAAGCTCCTTCTACTCAAGGCGTAGCTCGAAACGTTTGCTATAAATGATCCCATCGCTGCGCGGCAGCTCCAACGTGGCAGTGCCATCCTTCAGCTGATACTCAAACGGCTTGTTCGTCGCCGGATTCAGCGGGATCGGCACGACGGAAATGTCATCTAATGTCTCCGGTAACCGGCCCGTCTCCGCCGCGTGCATGCGAATGGCTTCGATCACACGTAAAGCATCAACGTCGCGTTGCACGCGCATTTGGCCAACGACAACTTGTTCCGTCGCTGGAAGAAGCATCGACGCGATGATTCCACCGGGGTGTAGAAACGCTTGTCGTTCGGCTTTCAACAGATTCTTCTCCTCCTGTCTCATTCCTTCCTTGGCCTGAGCAAACGGCAAGTAAATCCAACGTTCGGTGTCGTTGCTCAGTTTATTCAAACTTCTCACCATCGAGGTCGTTAGTACCTGAGCCACTGGCATCGCCTCGACACGTTGAGCTTCCTCGCCGTTTTCAGTCAACTCCTGCTTGATGTTCTCATAACGCAATATGCCAATGATGGTCGGCGCCAACCGCAAGGCAAGTTGTTGGGGCGTTGGCGAGGATGGATCACCGGAAAGCTCATCGTTTTGCATTCCTCTAATCGATGCCGATGTGTCTGCAACGGATTGAGCAATCTCTACCACTAGCTGCCTCCATTGTTCAACGCTTTTAATCGTTCCTTCTGCTTCAAAGAGTTCGGGGAAGATACGATTGATCATGGTCACGTCCATCCGAATCGAATCTCGCAAATCGACGATCGGACGTGGAAGCTCCGTTAGCGCCCAGTACATATTTGGTGAACCCGGAGTCGCCATCAAATCGATCATCGTGCCATTGGTAATGCCGGTTTCGGCTATCGCGACGAGGGAGCTAACAAGTAAGTCCATTTTGTTAACGCTTGCTGCCAATTGGTAGTTCATGCGCATGAGATGCACCGTGTCTTCAAAACGCTTCTCCGCAATCGCAACGCGCGTCTGCAGCGCCAAAACACGTGAAACGGATCGGGTGTCCTGGACGCTAGGCAACAAAAAACCGATCACGTCCGGCCCCCGCATGTCTTCTAAAACGTATCCCCATTCGCATCTTCGACAGCGCGTTGCTCGTTCGATATTTTGATTGATGTAATTGTCAAACAGCTTGGCGGCCTCTTTGGCTGGCGTGTTCAACAACTCCTCAATGGCGACGCCTGAATTGGAATTCCATTGGTCAAATGCATCTCCATATTTTTCGTAAGCTTGGTCCAGCGGTGTGCTCAGCGAACGATCCGCAAACGACCGCAGGTAGTGCGTGGCCGCGTTTCCCGCCGTAGTCTCATGTGGCAAAAACGAAAACCGGTACTTGAAAGTTGGAACTGGAGCCCGTGCTGGCGTGATTTTCATTCGGTAGACTTGGCCGTAGGCGCGCGGCCCTTCCATGTCCTCCACGGTCACTTGAGCGAAAACAGTGCATGAGGCACAGACCAACAACAGTGCTATTAAGCTGACGGATCTGCTGGTTTGCAAAAACGAATTCATAGTTGCTCCATGAGTTGGTGGTTTCTGAAACTGTTGGCCCTTAACGGCACAGGCTGCGGGCGCGGCCGGCGGTTGTAGACAACCGGTCGCACAATCTCGCCTAATTCACTTGTACGCAGCATGCGATTTCTCATGGCCAGCACAGACGACGGGGAAGGCTGAAAGCGAAAGACGCTTTCCACCAACGGTTTGAAAAATTGATCAGCAGAATCAGGAACGTCGATCTGACCGTCGGCTATTTCATCGGCGGCATCGACGATCGTTGGATTGGCTTGTGTTGGCTGCAAAACTAGTTCGGGGATTTCTACAACAGATGTATTGGCCATCGGATTACCCTCACTGGCGGTTGGCGAAAATAAAGCGATCGCCAGCGCCGCCGAAAGTGTCGCAAATGTTCCTGTCAAAGCGGGCCAGACCCAACGTGATCTAGAAGCGACCGCGGCAGCCGGAGTCTTATTCTCACTGGCCAGTGCAGCCGCCCAACCGGATTGAAACATTAGCGCATCGCGGTCAAGCGTCGATTCGCGCGGCACGGGTAAACTCCGCAGACTGCTTTCAAGAGCGCTTAACTCCGCTGGCAATTTGAATTCGTCGTATCTGGATTCGCCGTATCTGGATTCGCCGCATCTGGATTCGCCGCATCTGGATTCGTCGGACATGTTGTTTCCAATCGTGTTTTAATTTTCTTCAGCGCCGCCACATAGCGCCGCTGGGCATTGCTGGAAGACTGATTGGTCAGTTGACCAATCTGCTCCCAAGTCAGTGAACTCCAAATTCGTAGCGTCACCAATTCACGGTCCGCTGCTGCTAGGCTTCCAAGCGCTGCGTTTAGTGCTTGTAGATCTTCACTACTTCCTGTCTCTGAGACTCGTTGCTGATGCAGCTGCGCCGCATGCTGCTCGTGGGCGGTACGGCGGCGTTCGCCGCGACCACGATTGAGCGCGTCATTGCGAATCACTCGATACAACCAAGCCGCTGGAGAATCGGGGAGTTCTTTCAGTCCGGCCAATTTCACCATCGCTTCTTGGACACAATCCTCCGGGGATACCGTCCATTGGGCCGCATATCTATGGAGCGCTTCGCCATGCTGCCGTAGCAGTTCTGCGATCAGTCGAGCATCAACAATGCGGGCCAAAGAATGGGCTCCTAGGAACGAGTTTCAGTGAAGAGACACCTGTCACTCTCTAGCTTCCCAGAAAAAATGGTCCGACGGTGCAGATTCTTCAGAAAGCGATAACCTGAGTAGAGCAATACTCAGAGTTAAGCGATAATATGCGGCTCTTCTTCAAACGCTCGTTTGACCCGTGAGTCCTGCAAAAACATTGAGTTGATTCAGCAGCCTGTTTAAATTTTGAGCAGATGTTTTGAGTTCGTGAGACCGCAAATTCTGCACATAATTCAAACGGGAGCGTAGTTCTTTGTACTAAACCGCTGCGGTGCGATAGACAGGCATAGGCGGCCCCAAACAGGGGCAATTTGAGTCATGGAAAACCAACGCTCAAAGAGAGAGAAAATGCGAGACACGAAGGTCAAGTGCCCGGCAAAAGTGCCTGCCTACTTCCGCCAAGCGAAAGTGGCGTTCTACTTCAACTTGATTGTGCGGATGGTGACTTCGTCCAGATACACCGTTCCGTATCCCGTCATTTCAAAACGTACGTTCATTTGTCCCGCCTCGGCAACACTGCGGTAGAGCGTGAATTCTTCCCAGCCGCGCGTCACCGCGATTCTTTCGGCCAGTGATTCGCCGGAAACGGAATCGCTGATCTTTAAACCATCAAAGTTTCCGACGACGACTTCCGGAACATTCACCCAGCCATGAATTTGAACCATCTGTCCGGGCCGCACCTTGACCGACGGGCTTACGATCCACAACGGCGGTTCCTCTAGCATTGGGCTACCGCCAGATCCCGAGGCGGCGGGCAACACTGAAAGCTTGAGACTTTTCTCGCCCAACACCATTTCGTCCGAGGTCAGTTCCACGCGCGTGGTGGCCGTCGAAAGATCGACTCGATGATTCTCCCAACCGCTCAACTTCATGTGTTCGAGACTTTCAAAATCTCCCGCCGCGAGGCCATTGGGATTCCACGGCCCTGACTCTTTTAGTCGACCAGTCAATTGCCAATGCAACGGTATCAAACTCGCATGCGCGACAAAGGGGGTCGACGTTTTGGATTGGAATAGGCCCAATGGTCCGATGGCAGTCTCGCGGCGCGAGAAACTGAGCCGTTCGTCAGTGCGGTCGAGGTATTGCGTGGCCAGGTCGGGGCTTTGCTTGCGAATCAGATCGCTGGCCACACGATAGGCCGTTACGGCTTCGTTGATCGAACCTCCCGCCGCGGGTGATCGCCGTCCCATCCTAGCAATTTGTTTGTCGATCAACTGCATGATCGCGATCCATTGCTGGGTCAGTTCGGACCTCATCTGTTGAATCGATTGCTTGCCAACGCGATCATAAGATTCGGTCAGTTGATTGACCACGACGGGATCCTGAGTCAGTACAACGGCCGTGATAAAGGGACAGTCCGGAATTTCGATTTTTGTACCGCCCAATTCTCTGGTCGTGGGCAGCAACTTCAGTTTCGTATCTGAGAGCTGCCATGCCCGGTCGGTGAACGCCGATGAAGAATCGTTGAACGATACTGTTTTCAATGGCACATCGCCGGCCCAGTACTGTTCATGATGTGTAGGGCGTTGAATCAGCAGCAATCGCGCGCGGTTGGTATTGATCGCGGTGACCTGTAAATCAGGGTCGTCCGTTTCGATCTCCCCCATCAGAGCGCCCCCGACTGCCCAAGGTTTGATTTGGTCGACAAACGAATTGGTTAGTTCAACCGTCAGCGTCCGCAGACGCGATACCGGATCGGACGCATCGAGGCGGTTGCGGGAGCGAAATCGCAAACCACGCGCACCACCGGCGATTGCTTCCACCACCAAGAACTTCAGCTGCTGCGGCTCCACCGGCGTCGGCGGGACTTGGCTGGAGATTGTCCCGATTTGCCGCAACAGTGGTTCCGAAAGTTCGGTTTGAATATCCGCCCAAACAGGTTTGCTTGTGGCCACTGAGTGTGAGCGTTGCCGCAACCACTGACTGTATTGGCTGGCAAGGAAGCTGGTTCCCAGCGGTTCAAGCCCAACCGAAAGGATGTCTGCCTGCGCTGCGATGCGCGACCAGCTCGATTTGACATTGGCCACGATTGGTCTGTTTTTTCGCAAATCGGATTCGTGAATCTCGCGCACGCGCTGCTGGACCGTTTGTAAATCGCGCCCCTGTAAGTTTCGGCCAACCGACCATGCCAACACGCGGTCGAACTCAAATCCAATGTCGCTCACGCCGATCGATGCCGGCGGCGGACAGACGATCCACATATTCAGTCGTTCGGCCTCAGCCAGTTGTTCCGGAGTTGCAGTCGTCCTAAGTTCCACGGTGTTGAACCCAATGGCGTTGAGAAAATCAAACCCCTCTCCGTTGTGCTCAATGACCAATGGGAAGAAAGGACGTTTGTCAGCCAACAGCACCGTCCCATCTCGCTGGATCAAAGAAGCGCGCTTTTCGACGCGCGGACCAAGTGTCGAAAGTTTCGCTGCCGGTGTGACTTGAAAGTCCTTGAACGGACGCACGGCAGACGCCGCATGAACTTGGGCTGCATCGACTATGGTTTTGCCTTCGGGACGGGAACCTTCGGATTCAACAAGGTCGATAGACTTTCTGGCCATTGATTTCGCAGAAACGGCTCCTTCGAGCGAAATCTTATCAATCAGTACTTCATGTTTTCCCGGCGTCGTATAGAGGTTCAGGACAACGCGATCAATGAACGCTGCCTGACCGGTGACGTGTTTTCCGTACTTGCGTTTCAGGTACCAGAGTTCTTCGGTGAGTAATTTATCACTTTCAAATTCAGCGCCGCCGAAAGTTAGCGTTTGCCACTGTCCGGGGGTGGTGTAAGCCTGGCCGGTCAGGGTCGTGGTCATTGGACCATTTCCGTCTGGGGCCGGAGTGTGAGGTAGGACTACTCTGACCATAAATTTTATGCCGGCGGTTTCAGATTTGATGCGAACCGTAGGTTTGAGTTCGGGAATCAAGTATGCCGCAGGAATCTCGTGGGATATATATAGGTGGGTCCCGGGACCGTTTTGGAAGACGATCTCCTCCCACGATAAGGTTTGACCGTCCAAGTCCGGCCCGCTGGTTCGTCGCTGTCGCCACAGTCGCTGGTCAACGCGCGCATCTCCCTGATGGCGAATCCAGGTAGGTGTCGTGTCAGCGTGCTGTTGGACGAATTGAGCCAACACAGGCCGGTCGAGCGCAAAGGTCAACCAGAACAGCACCACAAATATCGTCTTTAGATTAATTTGAGTCATTGAATCGCTGGCAAATCTTCGCAGAATGGCACTGTGTCAATTTGCGGCCCGCGCGGCCTACAAAACGGGATGTTGTAAAAACGCAACGTTTCTTTTATCAACATCATCCGTGATTCGCCAGATCAACCCATGATGCACTGACGCAACATGAATTTGCTTTGACGCAGATTCGAATTGGAAGAAACCGGTCATCAGAAAGCCGGCTCAAAACCGACTGGCAAGGCAAACGCACTGGGAAAACACCTCAAAACAGGAAGTTTAAAGGCTATAGGAGACTTTTAGGGAGATTTTTTTATCAATTGGCATCGCGGGTGCAATCACTCTGAATCAAACCAGTCAGTCAGTGAACGCAAGCCGCACCTGAATCACCAGCATTCGTTTTACGGACGCAACTTTAAGGACCAACCTTGATGGATATGAAAACCGAAAACGCCAACTATTCCGATCCCGACCAACTTCCAATCGATCTGAACGATTTAATCTCTGCCATTCAGAGCTTACCCGAGCAGCATCGTAATGAACTGATCCAACCGCTCAACCGAGTTGTCGAATACACCAAGCGTCGTCGCCGCATCCTGAACCTAATTCAGGAAGCGCTCAGCCAACTGCGAATGGACATGAAATATCTGATGTTCGATCTCGAAGCGACTCGCCGAGAACGCGACGACTACAAAAACGCTCTCGGTGGCGATCTGTAATCAGAGTCTACCCACCAAGCTTCCTTGGCTGAAACACCTTGTAAAGCCAATTGTGCATTCGCGCATCGAGCCAGCCTCACCCGGCTGGTTTTTTTATGCAGTCTTCTTTCACGGCATTGTTTTCCGGGACCATCGAAGCCAATTCTCGAAGCCAATTCTCGAAGCCAATTCACGAGGCCAATTCACGAGGCCAATTCATCCGACGGGCCGGCCCCACGTCAAACCGTTGACCGGGTACCGATCGGATGAAATTGGACATTTAATTCGTCATCTTTCACTCCGGAAATACGATCAGTGAGCGTTTCGATCGTACCGATTGGTCGAATTTGACACATTTTTCCGTTGTTGGCGGTTGAAAGTTGTCTGTTTTTGACTGATGGAATAACATAGTCGGATCTTCTCACAACGCGTGATTTATCTTTCGATGCGGCAACTTCGGCTCTCGGCAGTAGAAATCGCTACGGCTTTGGTCGCATCAACCGATCCCACCCCCTCATATTTTGCATCTAAGAGATAGTTTTTCATGAGCGAGATTACTGCAGATCAGCTTGCCCAGCGCATCTACGATTGTCGCTTGATGGAAAATAAGAAGCTTCAAAGTATCCTTGCCGATGCTCGGGAAACGGGAGAGGATGAAGCGAGCTACGAGAAATTTTCGGATCTTTTGCTACGGCACGAGCACCTTACGAATTGGCAGTTGCAACGTGTCGCTGAAGGCCACCGCATCGGTTACTTCTACGGTAACTGGCGGATTCTGTATCTGATTGGTGCGGGAACATTCGCCCGCGTGTACCGGGCCGTTCACACCAAAACGGGAGACGTCAAAGCGGTCAAGGTTCTGCGTAGCCGATACGGCAGCGACTTGGACATGCAAGAGCAGTTTCTGCGCGAGGCGCGGGTGGTCATGAAATTACGTCACCCCAACATCGTTCCTATTCATGAAGTCGAAACCGAGAAGAATCGTCTGTACATGGTGATGGATTTTGTCGAGGGACAAAACCTACGAGACTACGTTAAGGCCCATGTCAAACTTTCACCCGTTCGATGTGTCAAAATCATCTGCGACCTTGCCGCCGGCCTCCAGTATGCTGCAGATTTGGGTATTGGCCATCGCGATATGAAATTGTCTAACGTTTTGTTGTCCTCTAAGGGTCAGGCGAAACTAGTCGACTTTGGATTGGCGACGCTTGACGGAGAAACCGACGGTAACAGTGGCGGACCACGCAGTATTGATTATGCGGGCCTAGAGCGCTGTACAGGCGTCCGTCGCGAAGACACACGCAGCGATATCTATTTTCTGGGCTGCATGCTTTACCAGATGGCATCCGGGGTGGCACCGCTTTTAGAGACGCGCGAACGTATGAAGCGCCTTGCGGCAAATCGATACACTGATGTTAAGCCGGTTACCATGCACGACCCTAGCCTGCCCCATCGTTTGGTGGTGTTGATTGGGCGATTGATGGAACTGAATCCCGAGGGCAGAATTCAGACGCCTGCCGCAGTGCTACATGAGGCCAACCTAGTCCATCAGTCTTTGCTGGCGGGCGACACGGCTAGATATGATGCGAGCCTCACAGACCAACAGGCTGCCGACTTTAATCAACAGATCGCCGTCGAGAACGAGGGCGAAGGCAAAACTTTATTGTTGATCGAATCCAATTTGAAGCTGCAGGACTTGCTCCGAGAAAAGCTAAAGAATCTTGGCTATCGCGTACTAATTACCGCTGCCCCAGAGCGTGGCCTAGACCGCTTTGATGGGTATGAGCCGCAAGAAGATCCTCCGGTAGATTGTGTGATTTTTGGTACAGCCGGGTTAGGCCGCACTGGCATCAAAGCATTCCGAAAACACACCACAGCGCAGAACACCAAACACCTTAACTCGATGCTGATCGTCACAGATCAAATGCAGAGTATTCTCAAGAAAGAATGGTTTGGAGAGAGCCACGCCGTGTTCACGATGCCCATCAAATTCAAGCACGTCCAGCGCACGCTGCGAAAGATGCTTGGCATCCAGGCCGGCGAAGAAGCTTCCTGAGAGGCAGCAACCCGCTCTCTTAGGCGGACGACTACGTGTCGACAATTTCGAGGCGACAACTGCGAAATTAGGACACTGAACCGACCGAGCGTTTGTTGCACTTTGACAAGCAAGAGTCTCGGCTGGCCCAGTATCCTCGGGCTGGAGACGAACTAGATTCGCCTAGTCAGTTCCTCACCGCCATTGGGCTGGTTGATGAACAATGATTCAGCTGCGACGTTCAGGATCACACCATCAAAATCCTCGATGGCATTGTTGCGAGCGGTGGCCGACAGAAATTCTCCCGTGACGAAAAGTTCGTCGGCAAAAACGCTGTCGAAGATATCATCAGCCGAATCGAGGAATATCTCTCCACGATCAGCCGCTTCGATTCTGCCAATACTCATGTCGCTTCCCAAGCCAAGCGTTCGCATGAAGATCCGGCTGTTCGACTGACCGCCAGAACGGACATCCATGGCCTGCAGGTTACCGCCGGTGTTTGTGATACCAATGTTTCCGTTGGTGATGAAAGTATCATCTACCGCCAACGCGTTCTGGTTGAACAAGAACAGTGATGCACGAGTGTCACTGGTGACTTGGGCACTGATGAAATTGGTACGTGTCTGAGCAATGATCCCGTTGAAGGTATCTTCGGTATTGTTGGCCGCATTCAACGCAACCGATTTGGCCACGATCAATTTGTTGTCCCCTGAATCAACATCGCGGATGTCGTCCGCGGCATTAATCACGACACGTCCGGTTGCTTGGCGAACACGAATTTCATTGGTAACCACATCAGCACCTGTGCCGTTGGCGGTCAATGTGATCGCATCTTGCCCCGCGTTGATACCTTCGGCCTGAACAAAGTTGGCAACCAGATTTTGTCCGGTCGTCACGTTGATCGATCCAAGACGTGTCTTGGCGTAGTCAAGGCGAAGCGCATTGGTTTCGTTGATCGTGATCGAACCCGGATTTGGATTCTGATCAGGTCCACGTCCGACTTGGAAGTGGGCGGAAACCACGTTGGTATTCAAATTGATCCCGCTGTTTTCGTCTGCGGTTTTGTTGTCTGCCAGAATGAACAGATCTTCACCGGTTAGTAGCTGCGGGTCGGCACCAGCAAGATGACGCACATCGTCTCCTGCAATCAACCTAACATCACCATCTCCGCCTGCGGCAAGTCGACCGAGAACAATATCGCTTTGATCACCAACGGCGTTGAAAGTGATGGTGTTGCTGGCGTTCTTTGTCGTGTGACTGACATCGGTTGCTGTAATCGTGCCCAAAGCGACGACGTCAATCTTGCCATTGCCGGCCACAATCGTATCTAGATTGACGTCGGTCAGTTCCCTAATGATGACGTCACCCGATTGGGTGCTATCGACGGTTCCTTTGATCGTGTCGACATCGGTTTGCAACAGGATCCCGTTGAACTGAGGGCTTTCATTGCTGTTGTTGCCCGCCTCTAGGTTTAGCGTACTTCCAGCAATTCGATTACCATCGATAGGGTTGCTGTCCCGGATGTCGTCGGCAGACGTCAGAGTGACGTCCTGCGGCGTGTTAATCGTTTGAACGACAACGTCGCCTGCTTCCGTTGTAAGTGCAACATCGTTGGCGGCATTGATCGCCAGCGTTACAAATTCACGATCATTGGTAAACGATACTTCGTTGGTCGATGTGACAATCAGCTGGGTAATCGAATTGCTTTGGTCCAGTATTACGTCGCCAGCAGGAATTTCTGGCTCGGCTGGTCCGGTTGATTCGACTGTCGGCAAGAACTCAAGGAAATTGGTAACCGTGGAATTGGTTGCTGTAGCGACCGTGTTCCACGCGAACGCCGTTGTGACATCTTCAGGCCCAAACGCCGGAGAAAATTCCGCATCATTAAGCACGGGTAGATCAGTCAAGTCGATTATGCCATCGACGCTGAACGCCTGCGTGCCGCCGATGATCTGATTTCGCAAATCGCTGAACTCATCAGCGGCCCAGCCCGTGTACGTTGCGTTAATTTGATTCGTTCCATCGTCGGCGTAAAAACCGCCATGCGAAAATCCAACACGATTGATACCGTCGAGCGTGAACGCGCGGAAGTCCTCTTGGCCGGGGAGGCCCGTGGTCGTCAAAAAGTCGTCGCTAACGCCGACAATATCTTCGTCCAGATAGCTGATGACCTGAATATCACCCAAAGTTGTTCCGGTTGCCGCTACCAGCTCAAGCTTTGACAGTAGAGTGGCTACTCCGTCATCAAACTTGGACTCTGCGATCCAGTTGACCAAACCATTGGGCCCAGCAAAGCTACCGCGGCTTTCGACGATGTCATCTGCAATGAGGGTCGCTGCTTGCGTAATGGTCGTTGCCGACAGGTCTGTCGTTGTACTACCGACTCGAACATAAGTCCGGTACGCGAACACCAAATCGCCAGTTGCTGTGCCACCATCAATTTCTTCATACGTTAGCGAACTGCTAGACACTTCGCCTCCGTCACCAACAGTGGTGGAGAAAGAACCCGCGATGTCGGCTGAAACATCGTTGTCAATTGTTAGGCCATTGTTGACTTCTGGACCGGTAGGCAAGATAACAACATCAGGGCCCACGGTATCGACGACGGTAGAGCCAGTAGTGGTAATCGTCAGGAGTCTACCTCGTAGCACCGTATCTGCATCCTGAGTCAACCTTAGCACGTTGAAGTCAATATCATTGCGGCTGCCGACACCTTCGAGCGTGTTGGCGGAGTTGAAATTCAATGTGTCTGAGGTGGGCAACGTTCCAACATCAATCTGATTGTCCAGCATCGCCACGTTGGTTGTGATTGAAGACAACAGCTTAAAATCGCCATCTTCTCCATCGGTTTCAGCCGAGATTTGGCCGATCGGGTTGTCGGATTGCGAAAGATCCAGAGACGCACCTGTGAAATACAATTGTGGTGTCACAATCCCCGAGCCAGCCATCGGCGTGGCTGTGGTCAAGGTTTCGTCCACTTCCACCACGAGTTTCGTTACCGCCTCAACTGTCGAATTGATCGTCAACGAATTGGCTTGAAGACGAATTTCGTCTCCGACAGATCCGTCAATGGTAAATTCGTCGCGATACTGAAATGCGCCAACGCTAAGGTCTTGGCCGGTCGCAAACGCGAAATCAGTATCGGCGTTGACGAACTGAAATGCCAGTTCCTCCGTGTTCGGACTGATCAACGCTATATCGCCACCACTGTTCCGTGCCTCGGCTCCACCGATCAACAATTTGCGGATGTCCAAGTTGCCAGTGGTAACGATACCCGTGTCTGCTTGGAGCAGTGCTTCGTCAGCAGTAAAGTCGCCGAGGGTAAGAACACCACCGGCACCTGCCCGGCCAACTGAAAGACGAGCGAAGTCATATCCGTCGACGTCGTTGGAGATAATATTGGCGTCATCAGCGTCAGTAAATTCGACTCCCGCAGCCTGATTGACCGTCAGCTCACGAACGTCATTGAGATCTGTTTCGGCAAGGCGAATTGCTCCACCATTGAGCGCCGACAGGACAACGCTGCCGTCTGGTTCACCGTCTTCGATGTCACCGACTTCTTCACCACCAGTGACAATCAGTGGCGCAGTTGGCTGCTGGGTCAGATTGCGATTCACTTCCGGTGCTGAAAACGCAGCACCATTGGCGATCGTCACATTCAGTGTACCTGTTCGATTATTAGCAGTTTTGACAACGAAGTTTTCTTCAAACTCGGTCGCAAATGCCGATGCGGCAACGTAGTAGCGACCCGCGGGTAGATTGCCATTGAACAGGGCAGAGGGTTTGACGTCGGCCAAGTTGAGGACGCCGAATTGGTTATTGGAATCGTCGTCGTCAACGGCCAGCAGTTCTCCAGCCTCGTTGTACAACGCCAGTTCAACATCCAGCGGATTGCGTACTCTTTCTGGATCACGCCGCTCGAATTCACCAGACTGGATTGTTAGCGGACTTACGCCATCGTAGATAAATTCGATAAAGTAGACTGGGCGGGCAGCACCGTTGTAATTGTCATCTCGAAAGACACCATCGGTTCGACCGCGCGGGACACTGAAGCGTTCAATGCGTCCAGTCGGTCCAACCTGTTCCTCTGATGGACCACCTGTTCGTGGATTGGCAACCTCCTCACCGTAACCGGTCACAATATCAACGGTACCATCGATCTGGATCCCGTTGATCGTTTCTGTTGCCGGAGTTGTGTTGAACGTGGTCAGCACAGTATCGATCGGCTGATTACTCAAAGAGGCAATTTCCAGCGTACCCATATCGCGGATTATCAACACGTCTTCGTCATTGTTGCGCGTCTGGTCTCCGGCAGCGAATTCGTCGGAAAAACCATCGCCGACTTTGGCGATTCGCTGGAAGTCATTTTCAATATTGTCCAGCACCGTTCGTTTGGCCTCAATGACCAGTTCGTCGATCGTCAACACTGCTCCGTCTGCCTGCGCAATATCGGTCGCCACATCAGCGACCAGTTTCCTTGAGGAAAATGACACGTCAAAATCCAGTCGCGTACTGGTGATGTTGCCGTACTCATCAGCAAACGCTGTCGTAAACACCTCGCCATTAATTCCGGAATACACACCAGCGGTGATGGATAATTCTTGGTCGGTAGTCACAGAAAAACCGTCGAACAGGTTGACTGAAAGCGTCTCCAAGCTGTCCGCGTCAATTTGGAAGTTTGCACGTCCCTCAATCTCCGCATCTCCCCCCAGAAACAGGCGGTTGGTGTCGATGTCGGCGCCAATGTTTGAGAACATACCCGGAGCCTGCAAAAGCAGTTCCTCTGACTCAATCTGCCCGGTAATGGTCAATGAACCGATCGTGTTTCCCCTCAGAACAGGGAAATCCGTTCCGGCAAACAATCCACGCCCCGCGGAAAGCTTCACGCGCGAATTGAACCGGTTTTGTTGGTTGCGTCCCAGATCAACCGGCACAAAGCTCGTGTTGATGTTCCCAACAACGAGGCTGTCGATATCCGAAAATTCAATCGCGTTGTAATAAAGCCGCCGCATAACGTTACCGGTTGTGGTGTACCTATGATTCTCGGCGCCTAGGTAAACAACGTTGATGGACCCAAAATCGTTGTACATGGAATCCGCCAGTAACAGAGTCTCCGCCCCGGTGTCTGTTTCCAGTTGGAACAGTGCCATTCCGGCATCACTATCAGAGTCGTCAAACGGATTGTCGAACAAGCGGAACAGCCTGGATGTGCGCAGGGGAGCATCAGAGTCCTGGGACAACGAACTTCCGCGAATGGTCCAATCCAGATTTCCATTAACACTAAGCCCGAAGATGCTGACTTGGCTGCCATCGAGCCGGGTAAATGGCGTGGAGACAATTCGCGTGTCCGTCGCATTTCCGAAATTGCCACTGTCAGAAATGGTGTAGTTGCCTTCCACGTCGCCGGAGATCTCGCTGGCACGCAGGTTCTCGATACTGACATTTCCCTCCACATCCAGCAACAGATGGTCTACCACAACTCCATTGCCATCAACACTGCGTGACACGTCTCCGTCGATAGCGAGGTATAAGCTTCCCGGTACATTTACCGAATCCAGCGCGAGTCCCGCCCCCGTACCCGTTCCTGTTGACAGGATGACGTAGCCGTCTTGGGCCGTACCTATGAATCCCGCGCTGATCGGATTGTCTGTGAAGTACTCAAAGGAGTTCACATTGTTGAGGATCAGATTCTCAATAACGCTTTGCCGGTCATTAATCCGCGTATTTCCACCAGTAATTCTAAGTTCGGAAACATTGAAACCGCTCTGATTCAGACCACTCCCGTTCTGTAAAACGGTAAAATTGGTGTTCGAGCTGATGTCAACATCTACATCAGCAAGATTCGCGTTACCATCGAAAGTGACAGTTGAGCCATCAGCAAGCCCCCTGATGGTCAAATCGTCGAAGTCACCTTCCACAGTCAGCAGATTACCCGCAACAGTTCCCTCGGCTTCTTCGGCAAAACCTCCGGCCCAAACTCCATTGTTAAGCCTGGCTACAAGATTGTTGTCATTATTGAGCGTGACGAAGACACTCTCGCCGGCCGTAAAATTATTGAACGATAAAACTGCGCTATCGCCGTTATAGAAAAAGCTGGCATCCAGCGGCAGTTTGGGTTCGAGGGGCTGATACTTCAATTCGACACCGACGTCGGAACTTCGACGCTTGAGCCGCCGTCGCAGACGACGCAAATTCCTTGCGGTTCTGGAATGTTTCGCGGAGACTTTAGAAGGATGGGGATTCTTTTTCATCTGGGTATCCCTGTGTGTGGCACTGCTTTGAGGATTGATGGTTCGAGAGGATTTCGACAGAAAACCAAAACATTAAAATGAATAAAGACCGTTGTCCGGCTTGGCTGACGCGGTCACCGCAAGCTGAACCTCAACCGTCGGTCGATATTCGGTTTAATGTTAATCGGAAATGACTAACGTTTGTTGTAAATTTCCGAATAATCGGCTGACAGTGCAGTCGCCTCGACTGCAAGATCTCCAATCTTCGCAATCTCCTTGCCCAAACAACGTTTCAAATAATTCGAGAATCCCGACATAAAGTGGCATTATTGAAATGCAAACAGTTCAAAAACGATTAACATTTAGGTGTCCAGCTGAGGCAGAGTAATCGTTAAATTCGATACAGAAAGAACTTGAGCCTTGCTGGCACCCTTAGCAAGGCAGCCCGCAATAGGACTTTTCGGTGACTTTCCTTCGTTGCCGGCCGCCCCAAGATCAATTCCATACCTTTCTGACTTCCGGCAACAATCCCCCAAAGGATCATCCTGCGATGAAAAAGAATCGTCCCTCTCTCAAGAAACCACGCCGATCCAAATCCTCGCAAAACCGCCTGCAGCGGAAACAGCAACGCAGCCAATCTTCCAGCGAATTCGATTATCAAAATCTCGAACCGCGATACGCACTCGATGCCAGTTTCGTCTACGACGATGCCAACGGTTTACTTGACCTCTCCGCCTTCGCCAGCGATGTCACCTTCACAAATAGTGGCGGCAACTTCACTGCGGAACTCGCTTCCGGGGTTTGGACGGGAGAGGACCCAACAGATGACGTCAATGACATCAATTTTGGCGGAACGACACTTACGCTAAGAAGTAACTTTCTCTCGACCGTCAACGTAGTGACATTGGGGAACAACACGCTGACCTTTGCTAATTCCACTTTTAATGCCGGCCAGTCGGTTTCCATCAACTCGAATTCAAATTTCGCGGTCATCCAAACCGGCTCTCTTAATCTCAACACACTTTCGGTCACTGGAAGAGGCTCGTTTGACCTCCGAGACCCCGGCAACCGTCTTGGCACTTTGAACGTTGACGTCACGGGAGATGCGTCTGTCTTCAGTGGGACTTCACTCAATGGCAATATCTTCGATGGTAGCAGTAGCGTGAGGATAACGGTCACAAATCCCATCAGCGACCCGTCAATCACCTACAACGAAATCAACAGCCTTGGTAACACTACTATCTACGTCGATGGCGATGTTAACGTCGCGACGAAAATTACAGGTCCCGGCGGTATTTCAATTATGACCGGTCAGGACGTTGTCACGGGTGACATTGGCGACACGCGAACTAATTTTGTAGACGTCAATGCCGCGTCGATTACAGCTGCCAACGTGAGAACAACGTATACCTCTGTCGCCGATGACATCAACAATGTGGGCAAGACCCCAGCCACCAGCATCCGCCTCCGGGCAACTGACGGCACTCCTGTGATCGGAGTCCCAGGCAGCGACACGCCTCTTCTCAGGGACAACTCAAGCGGTGGCATCACAATTTCTGGCGCCGTCCAAGCGGATCAAATTTTGCTGCAGTCTTCCAACGGCATTGTCATTCCGATCAACCAACTGGACACGCTTTACTTATATCTCGGTGGTGATCTTGAAGCCGAAAGTCGTGGAGAGTTCCAGCTCAATGTACCAAGTCTTCAACAATTGTCGGTCAACCTCTATGACGGTTTTGCCATCACCAGCCAGCAGGATCTGACAATCGGTGGCTTTGATTACACCGGAGTTGATGATGGCGACCCGACCACTACGTTTGATACATTCGACGACCAAGTCTTTACGGTTGCATACAGTGATCTGTACGCCAACGTTTCCGCCAAGTCGTTGATCTTCGACGCGCCGTTTAGCACTCAAAAATTAGTCGCCGATATCACTACCGATGTTGAACAAAATGCAGGTGCTGCTCTAGAAATCCACGACCTGTACGTTTCCGCCAAACGGGTTGTACTTGATAACACCGACAACGATTTCCAACGAATTGCTGCCGTGGGCAAAGGTTTCTTGGCCGATGATCGACTAAACAACGAAGACATTCTGACCATCCGCGATCAAGGAACACTCGAGATTGCTGTGCTGGACAACCAGCCGGACGACATGCGTGTCGTTTATCTGAACACTCCGATCGCCGTTGAAACCCTTGCTGGAATCAGCATTGCGGGTCAAGTCGACATTCAAACCGGCCATGGCGGCCCTGCTCCAATTCAACCAGTCAATGCCGTCGCGCCAACTTCCGAACAACTGGGCAATACGAGCGACAACCCCAATCAGTACCAAATTGAAAAATTCGAAATTCCGCGCGATCGCGCGGGCACGCAAACCGGTGTCTTCCGAGATGACAATTACAACGGCGCCGTTCGCCCGGTGTACTACATCGAATTTGTTTACGACGGCACACAGGACTTGACTATCCGTACCGATGAATTTGAGCGTGGAAATCCAGAACGCGTCAGAAATTTTATCGACATCGAATTGGCGCTGTATAACGACTTGGGGCAGGTTGTTGCTCTGGGCGACGATATCGCGCGCGAGCTTGACGAAATTACCTTTGCCGCTGGAACACTGGCCCCGGGACGTTATTTTGTCGCCGCATCTGCATTCAGTACCGAGTTTGAAGACGACTTCGTTGTCAAAACCGCCAACACGCAAACCGGCACGCTCAACATTACGATTACCGGCAACGCTGCCGTCACCCCCGAGACCAGTCGTGATTTGACCCAAGCTGTTGGCGCTCCGCTGATTGTGCTTGGCGGTGACGAACCTATTTCAGATGCCGATTTGTTTGAAGAAAATCCAGCCGATTTTACTCCGGATAAACTGGTTCAACTCGATCCTGACGCCGACGACTTTGCACCTGAGCGCCGACGGCGTAATCCGATCGGCGACCCACTTCCCGAAGTCGATGGACGTGCCACACTGTCTGCAGCAAACGGCGGAAGTGTAAAACTGGGACAAGTCGATTCAAATGATGTGCGGGAACTGGTCGTCAGCGAGGCGGAAACGGTTGAGTTCACCGACACCAATAATTTGTTGGTCAGCAACCTCGACACACCCGATCAAACCCGTCTGGCTGCCGGACGCGGTGGAGCAGGACAACTGACCGTTGGTGACATCGCCGCGCCAAAGCTTCTTCTTCAGGCGTCTTCCGGAGTTACTCAGAAAGGTGTCTTGACGACAGACACGTTGTTGCTTGGTGGTGATTCAGCTATCGATGGCGGCGGCGACTTCGTTATCCTCAGCGACACACTGGAAAACTTAGCATTCAACCTGCCCGCAGGTAGTCTTGCACTGACGACCAGCCAAGAGCTGAATCTTGTCTTTGAGCAGTACAGCGACCCGGAAAACCTGCTGGCGCCAAGATTTATTTTCAATCAGTCGATGGTCGGCGAAAAAGCGCGTATCGAAGCGGCCTCCATTAACGTGAACACACGTGTTGTCGCAGAGACGTTGGTATTAAGTGTTGACGACAGTATTGTTCAGGCAGCGGAAATCACGGTTCCGCCCAATTTTGACCCGGATCTGATTCCGTCGATTCCCTCAATCGCAACCGACTCACTTTCGGTATCAGCCACCACCGTAACCCTTGACCAGTCGCAGAACGAGATCACCCGATTCGCTGGTAATATTACTGGCACCGGTGATGCTTTGAATCTGGTCAATCGCACGCCCATCGTGTTTGCCACGATCGACAACACGATTGAAACCGTCACTCGTCTTCGTCCAATCGGTGTCACACAGGTCTTTGGCCCACTGATGACCATCAACGGCCTGACCGTTGCCGGAATGGCAGACATCATTACGGGAATCGAGCCGGACGATCCAACAGCCAACCCGAATGCGATCGTGACGATCAATCCGGTTGTGGTTTCGGACGACGACGGTTCCAATACTGCCAATTTCTTCGGCAATGAAGTTCAGGAAGCCGAGATCAAGCGTCTGATTGACGTCATCTATCTTCAGGCGGGCATCGATGTTGAATGGTTGCCCACGCAAAGCTGGAATAACAGTTTTGCCAACATTGGCGATGGCACTACAGGCGATGACGGCGAACGTCCGCGCGGCGATTTGTTCACCATCGTTACAAACGGCGATGCGGTTGGCGTCGGCAGTCCCGACCCCAACGTCATTGACCTGTATGCAGTAAGAATTACTCCCGGGAACCCGCCTGCTATCGGACTTGGATTTCTCGGCTTTCCCGGCACTACCATTCAAGTAGACGACGGAGCACCGGCCACCGCCAACGGACGGGCCCTTACTGCCTTTCTTGCTGCTCACGAAATCGGACACAATCTCGGACTGGGCCATGTTGAAGGCACACCGGACAATCTGATGAACCCTTTCGTACGTGCCACACCACCGCCAACACTCAATGCCGAACAGGCCGCCATCGCTCTGGCCAGCCCGCTCAGCAGCGAGCCCGCGGGGGTTCGAGGTGGCTTCACTCAGGAAGACGACGCGCCGATTAATATTGGCACTGCCAACTTCACGGTGCGAGCTGATGGCGACATCGTCTTGCTGAACCCTGCAAACGATGTCAACTTTGTAGGAACCGACGCCCGTGATGTCAGCGTCGGACTCGTTGACGGCTCCGTTGTCACTAGCATCACAGCCAACCGCAATCTATCGATCGAAGGAGCCGGCGGCCTAGATGTGATAGACGCCAACGCGCTAGATGGCAACGCCACGATCAATGCTGCTGACGACATTTTGATTGGTCAAGTCACGGCCGATGGCACAGCCCCGGCCAATGGAAACGTCTTTGTCACCTCCACGTCCGGTAGCATCAACGACCTCCAAGATGACTTGGTTGCCGACATTGATGCCTCTGGAACGGTCACCCTAACCGCCGCCAACGACATCGGCGGCAGCACCCCTGCGGGAACCGCAACTGACGCAGATGGCAGACTCGAATTAGCCGACCGAAGCGTACTTGTCGCGACGGCCACTACCGGTGACATCGCGCTGTCGGGACTTGGCCAAATTACTTTAGAAGACGTCTCCACAACTGCAGGAGCCATCGATCTTACAGCTGCTGGTGTGCTCGTTGGCAACGTTAATTCAGGTTCTACGATTGCTGTCGATTCCACTGGAAACATCGATGATCTCCAAGACGATCTCGTTGCTGACTTTACTGCCAGCGGACTGGTAACGCTCAACGCAACCGGCAGCATCGGTGGCGGCGCCACGCCGACAGTCGTTGATGCCGCAGGCCAACTTGAATTCGGAGATGGAACTTTAGTTTCAACCCAAACCACTGGTGGCGGAGTTGTGATTGGCGGAGACGGATCGCTGACCTTCGTCGACATCAAAACGCCTGACGATCTCAAGATCTCTTCAACGGGCGACCTGACCATCCGAAACGTGATGGCGCTCAGCGCGATGCTAACCGCGGTTAAGGATGTCACCATCAATAGCGTGATGACGGTTAATGAAACAATGATCACCGCCGGCATGAACCTCGATGTCGAAGACGTCATGGCTAGCGAAGCGACGCTGACTGCAGGAGGAATCTTGGACGTCGTTACGGTGACGGCCACCACCGGCGACGCGACGCTGACCTCTGGCGGTAACATAATCACCGGCACAGTTGAAGCAACCAACGGCAATATTGTTCTCGATTCAGAAGCTGACTTAACCGCGACTAGCCTCAACGGCCAAACCGCAACCGTCACTGCTGAAGGCACTGCCAACATTGACACGATTGACACCGATGGCGCAACAGGCGTCACCGTTGTTGGCGATGCAACGCTGGGAACGGTTACTGCCGATTCAGCAGACCTATCCTCGGGAGCAATCCTCACAGCAATCAATGTAACGACCGTTGGTGATGCAACATTGACCGCATCTGACGGGACCTTACTTGGAACCGAAAACATTCTCGTTGGTTCGATCAATGCTGGTGGCGACATCGTGCTGCAAGCTGACGACAACGTCTTCGACCTTGAAGACGATCTACTTGTTGACTTGACCGCTGGCGGAACCATTACGCTCAATGCAGGAGTGGGCGTTGGTGGTGATTCACCGGCTGGGCTGGCGACAGATGCAGAAGGCAGAATTGAGCTGGCCGATGGGG
>CALKXO010000152.1 GCA_938003615.1 uncultured Pirellulaceae bacterium
ACAAGAATTGCCCGTTACCAAACAAGCCATGGACGAGATCAACTCACGGCTGCTGAGAAATAAGGAACTGCCAAAATACGACATTACGATCAAGCCTACGAAATCACGCGGCAGGTAAATTCTCATCTGCCGCTCGCCTTATGATCGGCTTTCAACAACAGATCTATTTTCGGTTGCGAACCTTGATGTACTTCCTAGCTGGCTTGGACTTGCTACCGCCGCCGGCAGGTTTTGAATCTGAATCTCCACGAGGTTTGCTTGTCGCAGCGGCCCTGCTTCTCATTGGACTGGATGAATCCTTTCCGCTTGGGGCCGGGCGTTCACTACGATTCGGGCGTCGCTTCGGCGATTCCGAAAACGTGTCACTTGAGCTAATTGACTTACGGCCGCGATAGCCCGGAGATCCACCAGATCTTTTATCTCGATCGTATCCGCCCGCACCGCCTCGATTGTCGCGGGCGCGATCCGAGCGTTGACGTTTGACAAAATCAGTCGATCCGTTGTTGGACCTTCTGCCAGTTCGACGAGGCCGGTCGTTGTCAGCGTATTTCTCCGTCGTTTTGGTGATCTGCAAACGCTGACCGCCAACACTAACGTTCCGCAACACGTCCAACAAATCCGCCGGCAGGTTGTCCGGTAAATCCACGATCGAAAAACTGTCAAACAGTTTAACGCGACCAATCTCACGATTCTGAAAACCACCTTCGTTGGCGATCGCACCGACAATATTGCCGGGGCCTACTCCATGATTACGACCAACTTCAATTCGATAGGTCGCCTTATCTTGATCTGAGTGGCTGACTTTGCCTTTGCGGTCACGGCGCGATCCTTGTTCGTCGGTCAACAACAGCGGTGATGTCCCTTGAGCCATAACCGCCAGAGCTGCCGCGATTGTTTCAACAGAGTGTTCTGTCTTTTCAACCATGCTCTCCACCAGCGTTCTGAAAAATTTCACTTGCTCGTGAGCCGTGTTCTTCAGAATCTCCTCGCGGAATTTGTCGACACGTACTTGGTTGACGTCTTTCAGCGACTTGGCCTTGTACTGTCCAATCTTCTTTTTGGTGTCCTTCTCTAGCCAGCCAAGCTTGCGTTTTTCCTTCGGTTCCACAAACAAGATGGCTTGGCCAGACCGCCCCGCGCGTCCGGTTCTTCCAATACGGTGCACGTAAATCTCAGAGTCATGAGGGAAATCATAATTCACCACGTGGCTGATCCGTTTTACATCCAAACCACGGGCGGCAACATCAGTCGCGACAACGATGTCAATTTTGCCCGCCTTGAGTCGGTTGACGGTACGTTCACGTTGATTTTGAGCGATGTCGCCGTTAAGCGCCGCCGCATTCAAACCGTGTTGTGCGAGAGCTTCGGCAACCACATTGGTGGTTTGGCGCGTCTTCACAAAGACGATCACTCCGTCGGTCTCTTCGGTCTCAAGCAGCCATTTGAGTTGCTTAAGTTTTTCACGAACAGAAACGATCGCGTACGATTGCTCAATGGTATCAGCAGTCGCTGCTTTTCCTTTGATCGTGATGTGAGCAGGATCATCAAGGTACTTTTTCGCAATGTTGCGAATCGGAGCAGGCATCGTCGCAGAAAACGAAAGCACTTGGCGTTCTTCAGGAAGACGATCCATTACCCATTTGACATCATCAATGAATCCCATACGAAGCATTTCGTCGGCTTCGTCCAGAACAAACGTCGAGATATTGTCAAGTTTCAGCGTGCCACGGTTCAGGTGATCCATGACGCGTCCCGGGGTTCCAACCACAACATGAACTCCCCTGTCCAGTGCTCGGAACTGAGTCTCATAGCTTTGGCCGCCGTAAATCGTGACCGTCTTCAGCCCCTTCATCGAGGAGCCATATTTTTCAAAAGCGCTGCTGACCTGAATCGCAAGCTCGCGTGTTGGAGCCAAAACTAGAATCTGAGGAGCACGTTTCTTTAAATCAATTTTGGAAAGGAGAGGCCAAGCAAATGCGGCCGTTTTTCCCGAACCCGTCTCGGCCTGCCCGATAACGTCCTTGCCAGAAAGAATGACAGAGACGGTTTCTTCTTGAATGGCGGTCGGTGTCGTGTATCCAAATCCAGCGATCGCTTTATATACGTCCTCACGTAATCCAAGTTTTTGAAAGGGATCCATTCCCGCTTCGGCGTCAGTTTGTACTTCAGGAGTTGCTTCAGCTTTAGCAGTTGCTTCAGCTTTAGCAGTTGCTTCCTCAATGACAGTTACGTCTTCAATCGCGGGTGCCTGCGTCTTTACTGCAACGGGTTTCGCTTTGGCGACGATCTTCGGCTGCGCGACGAACTTAGGCTTGGACTCGCCAGTTTCGACGCCAAACGTCTCGACCGACGATTCGGTTGAAACCTGAGCAGGTGCCGCATCTGTTTCGCTGTTCGGTGTGACAGGCAGTACTTCGACGACCGGGGCAGTCGAGTTACCAAAGATCGAATCACTTTTGAGAGATTCATCTTGCGTGTTTGAATTTTGAGTGTTGGGTGCAGATGCACCGGTAGCGCTGTGTTCTTTCGACATTTTCAATTCCTGTTCCATGTTGTGGTTTGTCGTTCCTGCTTCAGGCATTAAACAGAGCGTTCAATTAAACAAAGCGTTCAATTAAACAAAGCGTTCAATACTCGGCGCCATCAAATAATGGCAGCTGATTCTGACAGGAACTTTTCGCGCTAGCCTCGCACAAACCATTTGGAACTGGAGTTTGATCAGAGACACGCGATCTCGATGTGTCTACGCACTAAAAATTGGCGGGTGACCCAGTCATCCCTGCGTAGAAATGGCATCAAGCGTTGCGAGCGACAGGCGATCCGGTGCAGCGTCTAAATAAACACTGGCTTGGGGTTCTTTGGCCTGCGATGGCAAGATAATATCTAAATCAACATTTAAGACAACCGCGAAAGTGGAATATCCGTTGTCAAGAAATCTCAATTGAGTGTGCCCAAA
Organism: uncultured Pirellulaceae bacterium; assembly: GCA_938003615.1. Classification (GTDB taxonomy): domain Bacteria; phylum Planctomycetota; class Planctomycetia; order Pirellulales; family Pirellulaceae; genus Mariniblastus. The sequence goes on from CALKXO010000152.1 coordinate 2,957, forward strand.
GTTCAGGTGGAGCCGACTCGTTAGGCGTGAAGCATGCAATCAAGGCCGGCAGTCCCCGTTAACATCCGGTAAGGGCTGAATGATTGCTTTGTTGCATTTTTTGTGGAGTTTGCACCGTTGCATCAATTTTGACCACGCCACCGAAACCGCACGATATTGAGCTCAGCTGTTTTCTAATTTTTCCAATCGAAAGGTTTGTGACAGCTTCGTTTGGGCTACAGGGAGTGCAAATTCCATCCAAATCCTGCGAAAGCCTATCTGTAAGGTAACTTTAAACGGTCGTGTAGCCCTATCCGCGCTTAGACCTATCCGCGCTCCAAGTGCGTTCGGAAAAATTAAGCTCCGAAGATTGCAGCTCAAACATTCAGTCATCTGAGATCGACCTTGGTGGTCAAATCTCAAAAAACGCCTTGGCAAAAATCACACTGGCTAAAAACCATGAAACGAACTTCTAGTTTTCTCATCGCCGTCTTGGCAACTTTTTTCTCTGTCGCTGGATTCACTACGAACTCAGCTTTGGCGACGACGCCGCAGGGGGACGCGTTTGAAATCACCGGCTTCACTCAGCCGTTTCGCAAGATCGACCTTTCCAGTGATGAGACAGGTGCGATTGCGTCTCTGTCCGTATTAGAGGGAGATCGTGTCGCCGCTGGAGACATCGTCGCAAAACTTGATTGTCGCGTTCAAGAAATTCAGTTGCAGATCGCCGAAAAAATGGCCGGCTCGACGAGCCAACGCATCGCGGCCAGCAAGTCTCTGAAAAAACGCCAGGCCATCTCTCAACGCATCGCACTGCTGCGGCAGCAGGGACATGCGAGTGAGAGTGAGATTATTCGAGCAGATCTTGAATTAGCTATCGCTGAATCAAAGTACAACGTTGCTGTCGAGGACGCGGCCATTCGCGAAATCGAAGCCAAACGCGCTGCGGTTCAATTGGAACGCCGCACCATTACGGCTCCCTTTAATGGACTGATCGCAAAAATCCACAGCCGCGAGGGTGAGTTTCTTTCTCCATTGCATCCAGAAATCTGCTCCATCGTTCAGGTCGATAAATTGTTGGCCACATTCAACGTCTCTTCCGATCAAGCCCAGCAGTTTACCGTGGGGCAAAGCTACGAACTGCGTCTGGCCAATGGAGAAACCATCTCTGCTGAGGTCTACCTAGTCGGTGTTGAAACGGATCCTCAAAGCGGAACCGTCGAGATCAAGTTGGTCATTGAAAACTCTGACTACAACATCCGCAGCGGTGAAAACGTCACTTTGAATATTTAGTTCCCATCAAATAAGCACTAGGTCATAAGTTTTCAGACACCATTAGCCGTTTTGGCACTAGCCACGGTTCCTTTTTCGATTGGAAACTTATGGCCGGGTGCTTAGTTAAGATGATCAATGGTTCAGGTCAGAACCGCACGGAAGGACGCACATTCGAGACCGCCAATTTTTTAGACGCGTGTGCTAGGCAACACTAAACGGATTTTAAATTTACCAACCGCCCATGGCTATTCAATCTGCTAATTCCGATCCAACCGCCAGCGGAATCAGTAGCGGCTCGACTGCCGTTCTGTCGCAGAGTGGACCGGCGGAGTTACCGGCCAACGTTGAATCACAGCAGCTGTTTCGAGAACTGACCAAGCTGGCCGATTCCGCCACCGATGCAAACGCCTTCTACTCTGCAATCTTCGCCACGGTCTGCAAACAAGCCGAGTGTTTGGGAATGTGGCACATTCGTCTGAGGCCCAACGAGGCACAACCTGCCAACGGTCCCGTAATCGAAGCGCGCCCTATCTCGGACAATCAAGCCGAATTGTTGTGGGAAGTTATCCAGAATGAAGTCGGACCGATCATCCAGAGCGCTCATCAAACGGGCAACGTCATCAGCCGCCTCTTGCCGCCAGCAGACCGCGATTCGATCATCGCGGCGCCAGTCCTTCCGCTCAACAGCGACCGAGGCACGAACATCACTGAAATTATCCTCGGGTGCTACAGCATCTCGGATCAGACGCAGAAACGACACCAATGGCTGACAGGATTGCTGGCCCAGACCGTTCGGCAATGGCAACAGAAGCGTCTCGCCCTGCAGACGGCCGTTGAGGCGCGTAGCATTTCAGATTCACTGCAACTGGTTCAGGAAATCTCCGGCGCTTCCGACCCTTCGATGGCTGCTATTGTATTGGTCAATCGATTGAGGAAGCTGTTCAATTCGAGCCAAATCGGACTCGCCTTGAACAAAAATGGCGTTCTGGGAAAAGTTGTCGCGGTTTCCGATGTCGAACAATTCGACGGAAATTCGGCCGCCGGCAAACTGCTTTGCTCTGCGGTTAACCAAGCGGTCACTTACCAGAACCACGTGGTTTGGCCCGCGCTCGATCCAGCTCAGCCTTCGGCTCACACACTGCCGCTGCAACAGTATGGCGAATCAATTGCGGCGTCATCGGTGGCAGCCATTCCATTAACCAACAAACACGATCAACCGGTGGCAACGTTGCTGGCCTGCCGCGAAGGTCAAACGCTCACCGAACAACAGCTTTCCTATATGCAACAGGTCGCCACGCTGGCCTTCAGACAGTTCGAAAGCGTATCCCAAGCCCATCGATCTTCTGTCGAAATTTTGCGCGGTTTGATTACACCCAACAGTTGGTCAAAAACAGCCAAACTTGCCGCTTTAGTGTTCTCCATCGCAATGCTGATTCCCCTGCCCTATCGCGTGCAGTGCGACTGTCGTGTGCAACCAACATCCCGCCGTTTCGTGGCTGCCCCCTATAGCGGCATCCTTGAAAAATCGCTGGTCGAAACGGGGCAAATCGTCACCGAAGGCCAAATCATTGCTCGCATGGACGGACGCGCTCTACGCATCGAATTAGCAGGTCTGACGGCCGAGTACGAGGGAATCAAACGCAAAAGCGCTTCATCGCTGGCGGTCGGAGAAATAGCCCAAAGCCAGATCGCAAAAGCGGACATGCGTCGGTTGGCTGCGAAAATCAAACTGACCAACAACCGGATGCGCGATCTTGAGGTGCGTTCTCCAATTGCCGGCATCATCGTTTCCGGCGATCTTGAAAAAGCGCAGGGTGCTCCGCTGGAAACTGGACAAACGCTATTCGAAGTTGCACCGTTAGAAAAAATGGTAGCGGAGATCGGCGTTGCTGAATCAGAAATCCAATACATCAACCAAGAGGATGCCGTCACGCTGAAGTTGAACGCGTTTCCATTCCAGTCGTGGACAGGTAAGATTGAGCGCATCCATCCGGGAACCGAGGTCATCGACGACCAAACGGTCTTTGTGACGGAAGTCGAATTGGACAACGCGCAGGGGCTGCTACGACCCGGCATGGAAGGATCGGCAAAGATCAGCACTCACTGGTCGCCACTGGGCTGGAACCTATTCCACAACGCTTGGGAATGTCTTCGTTGCTGGACGGTCTGGTAAGCCATGGAAAAACAACAATCCACAACCGGTGAACGTGATCATGCGGCGGGAGGCCCGTCTGATTCTTCCCAACCGCCCACGGCCATGCCGTCAGGTCCTCCTGCCGATCCACAAGATCAATGGCTGTCGTCCAAATTCTCGCTTCGATCAGAGTTGAAGTTTGACACGCGCTCTGAAAAGGGCAAGCCGTTTGTGGTGATCGAGGATCCGGTTAGGTCGAAGTTCTTCCAAGTTGGCGTCGATGAATTTGATTTCATCTCCTCTCTCGATGGCCAGAAAACGGCCAGCGAAATCGTCAATGGGCTTCATGGCGAATCTGAAGAAAAGCTCACGCCTGAACAAGCCGTTACCATTTGCCAGTGGTTGGTGCAGTCGAATCTCGTCCTATCCGACTCCTTTGACAGCTCAAAACGACTCGGCTCTCAAGCCAACGCCATCGACAAACAGAAATTGATGGGGTGGCTCAACCCGATCTCGTTTAAGGTCACGTTGTTCAATCCAAACAACATTCTGTCGACATGCCAACGAACTTTCTCATGGCTGTTTTCGGGATGGTTTTTAATACTCTGGCTGGTGACTGGCGGTTACGCGATGAGCGTGCTGTTTGGTCGCTGGGACGATCTGGGAAACGCGTCGGCTGGTATTCTCTCCGGCACTAGCTGGATTTCGTTGCTGGTGTTTTGGCTATTGCTCAAGGTCGTCCATGAATTTGCTCATGGTTTGGCATGCAAGAAATATGGTGGCGAGGTCCCCGAGGCGGGCGTGCTGTTTCTTCTGTTCACGCCAATGGCGTTCGTCAACGTAACATCGATGTGGCGTTTCTCAAGTCGCTGGCATCGGATCGTGGTGGCTGCGGCCGGCATGTACGTCGAGTTGTTTATCTCATTTGTGGCTTTGATCGTGTGGTCACGCTGCGATGGCATGATGGCCGACATGGCCTACAACGTTTTTCTGATGGCCAGCATTACCACGATACTATTCAACGCCAATCCTCTGATGCGATTCGATGGTTATTTTATCCTGTCAGATTTACTCAACGTGCCGAACCTTTATCCCAAAGGCACGCGCTGGTTTGGCGATCGCAGTCGACACTGGTTTTTTGGTACCCCGAAAGCAGCGGGTTTATTTTCTGCCGAGGAAGGAAACGTGGTGCGCATTTACGGCACGATGGCGTGGTTTTGGAAATGGTCAATCAGCGTCGGACTAATTATCGCGGCTAGCGTAATGTTCAACGGGGCCGGTTTGCTGTTGGGAATCATCGGAGCCGTGCTGTGGATTGGTCTGCCCGTTTTTAATCAATTGAAATCCATGTTCGGTGCAGAAGCCAAAATTCCTTACAGCCTACGACGGACTGCAGTAAGCTGCGCGGTGTGTGCTGGAGCGCTGGCGTGTTTGTTCCTTGTACTCAAAGCACCGGCGACGAAATCGGCTCCCGCCATTGTGAGGTTTTCAAATGAAACTGTGATTCGCGCTGCGGCGGACGGATTTGCTGACGAAATCCTAGTGGTTTCCGGCCAACAAGTCCAGCTAGGACAGGAACTTGTCCGGATGCACAACGACGATTTGGACATCGAAATCAGTCAACTGGTCGCCCAACTGGAGTCGGCACAAATTCAATCGCGCATTCACCGACAGAACGGCGATCTCTCCCTCGCGCGTGTCGAGTTGGAGACCGTCGCAGGACTTGAGATTCAGCTTACCGAAAAACAGCAGCAACGCGATGCATTGGTACTGCGTTCGCCGATCAGCGGCCGTGTATTTCAGCGCAATCTTTCCGACATGAACGGCAGCTTCATCAAGCGCGGTGATGCCGTCATGAGCGTTGCGGCCCAAGACACCAAGGAGCTTGTGGTTTCAGTTGACCAAGCTGATCTGGAGTCGATCAAATCAAACATTGGGCATGAAGTGCGTGTGATGCTACCGGGACGTCCAGTGTTTGCGTCACCAATCGAGAGAGTCGATCCACGCGCCACCGATCAACCAAGCGAACCTCGCTTGTGTGCCAACAGTGGCGGACCGCTGCCGGTCAAACCTAATCCAGACGCAAGCGCGGGCGACAGCAGCACGCCTTCGTTTGTACTGCTGAGTCCGCGCTTTGACGCGTATGTGTCGATCGACCGCGCGATTGGCAATGAGATTCACGCTGGCCAGCGCTGTCAGGTATTTTTCTCCGCGACCGAACAGTCACTCGGCAGCTATTTCTTCCTTGCCACCAGTAGGTGGTTGAAAGACAAAATCGACATGGCCGTAGAAACAGCAACGATGTAGTTGTACCGCTGGAGCCTCCTCACCAATGATCGCTTAGTTTGGGGCGCGGGTAACGATTCAATCTTCGGCAATGCAGGCGACGATCAGCTGGTCGGACAATCCGGCGACGACATCAGCATGGGTGGATCAGGCGACGATCGCATTGAAGGCAATGCCGAAAAGGACTTGCTCCACGGATACGAAGGCGACGACACGATCTACACTTCTGTCTCTCGTTGTTGAAATGCTTGAGCGTGGATATGACGCAAAAAACGGGGAAGCCGTAATGCTCAAATCCCTGCGCGACGGGATGCGGAAGAAGACGGTTTTCATCGAGCCCGGCGGGTTGTGGAGGGTGCAAGCCGGCTAAGTGTATAGCGACAATTAGAATTCCCTGCCCGCGACAATTAGAACTTCCGCCCTGCTGTCATTTGCTAGCAGTTTGAGTGAGTCAATTTCGAATTGAGCGACAATTAGAATTCCCATGTCTC
>CALKXO010000153.1 GCA_938003615.1 uncultured Pirellulaceae bacterium
TCGATCATGCGACCAAATTGGAAGAAACACAGCATATTAAACAGAAAGTGAGTGGGGCCGTAGTGAATAAAAATAGGGGTGACCAGTCGCCATAGTTCTCCGCGCTGGACACTTGCTAAACGTAGGCCGATGTTGTCGCGGTCATTTTCGTGAGTTTCCCCCAGCGCCAATGATTGCGGTTGATCGACGGCGACGAACTGGAGAGCGCGATTGGCCCCCTGATCATGCTGCGTTTCGTATTGGTTCAAGTTGGTCAGAATCGCCACGATCAAACAGAGAATCATAACGGCCTTGGTCATCGGGCCAGTGGGCGCGCCCATTCCTCCGGAAGAACGTGGGACTTTCATCTGTTTCTTCTGAATCGCGCGACGCTTTTTCTCCTGCTCGCGCAGTAACCGGTTGGCTTCGCTAACAGCCGAAGCATATTTTGGGTCGTCCGGGTTTGCCACGAACGCTTGGAACTCACTCAACGCTTGCTTAAAGAGGTCTTCCTCTTTGACCCAGACCTCCATTTTGCCATCATCGGTAGTTTCAATCTTGGTTTCGATTTTTTGTGTCAGTAACCAGGCGGCGAAATGCCCTACCTTTTGTTGATCTTCAGTAACACCAATTAGTCGCATGGCAGTAGCCGTTGGGATGGGAAAGAGTGAAACGACGCCGTTGCTTGACAAATTGCTGGTAGACCGGTCTTGAGCGCCAGCATGGGTACTTTAGGCCGGTCAGTGCCAGTTCGATTCCTATTGTCAAACACCATCAATTCAGGGAAAGTCCGCAGTGATGGACGGTCAATTATCGCCGATAGTGGGGGCTACTGTCTATCCGCTGGAGGAAAGAACCGCCGCTTCGTCCAACATTTTAACTTTGATCGATTTCGTTTTTCTCTCTGATCGACCACGACACCAATGGCTAACGAACCTTCGCAATCTAATCCCTCATCTCCATCGGACGCTGGTGCAGACATGGTGTTCGTGCCCAGCAGCGGAACAGCCAATTCCCCCAGCAAATCATTGGACCGTGGCCAACGCAAAAATCGTTTAGGTCAGAAAGCCGAATCGGGGCAATCGTCGGGTCAATCGTCAGGTGGCTCGAACAGCCGTCGTGTCGATAAACCAAAAAGTTCTAACGCCTCCGGTACCGTTGCGCCTGACGAAAATTTGGTCGATCAAACCAAGCAGCAAATCCGTCAACTGGTCACCGAGATCTCAGAATTGGCCCGCACGGATTGTTCGGTTCAGGATTTTTACCAAGGCTTTTTGACACGGACCACCGGTGCGCTGGCGTCTGAAGGAGGCGCAATCTGGATTCGTGAATCCAGCCAGCAGCCCCTTAAGATCCACTACCATATTAATTTGAAACAAACGGTTCTGGCAAACGATGCGGCTGCTCAGAAAAAACACTTGGCCCTGTTGAATCGAATTGCTGCTGCCGGCGAACCTGAGGTCATTGCCCCGCATGCGGAGAGTTCAGACGCCGATCATGGCGGGAACCCAACCGATAAACTTTTGATTTTTGGCCCGATTGTGGTCAACCATGAAGTCATTGGTCTCGTTGAGATTCTCCAACGCCCCGGTGCCGGGCCGACGACGCAGCGCGGCTATTTGCGTTTTCTGATGCAAATGTGCGAGCTGGCGAGTGAGTTTTTGACCAATGAGAAAATCCGTTCCTTTCGCACGCAACAATCCATGTGGGGCAAATTTGACCAATTTGTCCAAACCGTTTACTGCAGTCTGGATTCATCAAAAACAGCTTACGCTGTCGCCAACGAGGGACGTCGAGTCATCGATTGCGATCGGGTGACGGTGCTGCTTGGCAGCGGCCGTTCGATGAAGGTGCGCTCGATCAGTGGATTGGATTCGATTGAAAGACGCAGCGATCAAGTGAAGCACTTGACACGGTTGGGCCGAGCTGTCGTTAAGGGACGATCTGCACTCTGGTATGACGGTAGCAGCGCGACGGACGAACATTTGCCACCGCAAATCCAAGCGCAGCTGCATCCCTATATCGATCGCTCTCACAGCAAAGTGTTGGCCGTTGTGCCTTTATTTGCGGCCGTCGCTGCTGATCCCGATTCCGATCTGGAGTTAGGGTTTGGCTCCAATGGTGCTGGCCGCGCCAATCGTTCGGACAAACCCATCGGTGCTTTGGTCGTTGAGCGTTTAAAGGATTCGACACTGACCGAAGACTTCAGAAAACGCGTCGAAGCCGTTGTCGGTCACGCTGAAGTTGCGATCACGAACTCCCTTGAGCACAACGCGATTTTTCTGATGCCGCTGTGGAAGGCGATCGGCAAAGTCATGTCAGCGTTTCAGGGTGGCAGGCTATTGAAGACCGCATTTGCGTCAGCTTTGGTCGCGGCAGCAGTGCTTTGTTTGTGCTGGATTCCGTGGCCTTTTTCGCTGGCGGCCAAAGGTGCCCTGATTCCCGAAGTGCAGTCAGAAGTCTACGCCCAAAGTGCCGGCGTGATGGAAGAGCTGTTCGTGTCCGACCAAGGCGATACTGTGGTGACGCAAGGTCAAGTGCTGGCTCGAATGTCTAATAGCGATTTGGCAGTAACCATCGAGAACCTGCGAAACAGCATTGTCGAAGCCGAGACGCGCCATTCGATCAATGAGAGTCTGCGTTCAAAGTCTAAAGATACGCTTTCCGAGTATGAACGCCAAACCATTGATATCGAGATCGAGCAAGCGCGACAAGAGAAGATCGGTCTCCTCAAGGAACTTGAGCTTCGACAGATCGAGAATGCGCATCTGGAGGTTGTGGCACCCGCATCAGGGACGGTGGTGAGTTGGCAAGCGCGGCAGAATTTGATTGACCGCCCGGTAGAACGTGGCCAGAATTTGATGACGATCGTTGACCCTGATGCCAATTGGCAACTTGAGCTTGAGTTACCAGAACGTCGCTTGGGTCACCTGATGGATGCCTTAGCCGATGCTGGCGAACCGCTACGGGTTACGTTTGCGATGGCATCAGTTCCGGGGCGTGAGTTCGAAGGGCAACTGCACTTGGTGGATCATCAGTTGGATGTTCATTCCGATCAAGGCAATACCTGCCTGGTGCGCGTATCGTTTGACAATCAAGACCTTGAACGAGACCTGTTGAGAACCGGCACGCGCGTCAACGCTTCAATCGACTGCGGCACCTGTTCGGTAGGTTACGCGATGTTCCATGAGGTAATTGAAACCGTGCAGTCCAAGTGGATGCTTTGGTTCTGAACCGTTTGGTCGAACCATTTCGTTGAACCGTTTGGTCAAAACGCTATTGAGCAGCCGGATCAAATTCGTTGTCAATCATCCAGTTGGTCAATTTATCCTTCCTCGCCCGCCAGACGATACTTGATCACAAATGCCGTTATACCTTGGCGAACAAAGTACTCGGCTGGAGCATAGCCCTCTGCGGTGTAAACGAGCATGCGGTGACCGCCGCCTGGAAAGATCACAACGGCAGTGCCATTTGATTTGTCCGCCGGTGGACGAAAAACGGTCACCGATGGGTCGCGAACGTTTTTTACCCAGTAGTCTCTGGCTTGTTCGGGGGCGTCTTTTCGATCGATCGAATCTGGCGCTCCATCCTCCCAAAGAGTGAAACGTTCGCCGGTCAGTTTATCCGGCTACTTCT
>CALKXO010000154.1 GCA_938003615.1 uncultured Pirellulaceae bacterium
GACTAAGAAGTTGAATTATCTAGAATATCTATCAGCAAACCTGCGAAAACCTTCAAGCCGACGAAATCGAAGATTCAAGGTTCTCGATCTGTTTGCAGGTTGCGGCGGCATGGCACTCGGGTTCGAATCAGTTGGATTCGAGACCACTGGATACGAAATGCTACCCGAGGCATGTGGGACTTATTCGGCAAACCTTTGTGGTGAATGCCACCAAGTGTTTTTGGAACCAAATATGGACTTAGGGCCTTATGCAGATGTCATTATTGGCGGTCCTCCTTGTCAGCCGTTTAGCGTGGGTGGAAAACAAGATGGCAAACGGGATGATCGGGACGGATTTCCGGCGTTCATCTCAGCCGTGGAAAAGTATCAACCACGATTGGCAATGTTTGAAAACGTACGCGGTATGTTATATCGAAACAAGGCGTATTTCTTATCGATCATGGCAGAGTTGCAGGCGTTAGATTACGTTGTCGAATACAAACTGATCCGTGCCGTAGAGCATGGGGTGCCTCAAAAGCGTGAGCGTTTGTTTGTAGTGGCTCACAGAGGTGAGTGGAGCTTTCCAAAGAAGTTGGAGCAAGAGTTTTTTACAGCCGGGGATGCCATTGGTGATATCGCGTTTCAAACAGATAAAGAATCCAAATTCCTAACCAAAAGCATGGATGTATATGTAGCGAAGTATGAGAAAAAATCTCAATGTGTACGGCCTAGAGATTTACATTTAGATCGCCCTGCGAGGACGGTCACTTGTAGAAATCTGAATGGTGCGACAGGAGATATGCTCAGAGTTAAACTGCCGGATGGCCGAAGGAAGAGACTTACCACCCGTGAAGGTGCACGATTGCAATCGTTTCCGGATTGGTTTCAATTTTGCGGAACTGAGGGAAAGCAATTCAACCAGATCGGGAACGCGGTTCCGCCACTATTGGCACGTGAGTTAGCGAAATCAGTGCTTGTCTATCTAGATAACTCAACGGTCTTGACGAAAAAGAAGATTCAACAAATCAATGAACCTAAACAGCCATTGTTATTCTAAATGTCAGCAAAAAAGAAGATTGCCCAAGCCTGTCATTTGCTCGAAGCAATTGGTTTGCCTATGGAGAAGCAAACCGACCGCCGAAAAAAACGTTGGGCAATGGCGTTGCTGGGCGCGGCAAATTTGAAACCCAATTCATCATGGAAGAAAGCTGCGATTGCCGGAGAGACCGACCACAGCATTACAACGCGCGAAATGATTGAGTTCTGGAACACCTATTATGGAGAGAAACTCAGTCGGGGATCTTATGATGATGTTAAGCGAAAGGACCTCGACGTCCTGATGGTTGCGGGAATTGTTGCTGGGAGTTCTGCCAATTCAAATGCTAACGCAAATGACCCTACTCGGGGTTATGCCATTACTAAAGAAGCAGCAAATCTGTTAACTACCTTTGGAACAAAAGACTGGGACAAAGCAGTTGCCGATTTCACGAAAATTGCTGGCACTTTAAGAAACAGGTTCAACAAAGGGCGGGTTAGAAAGTCTGTAGAAATCAAAACACCCAGAGGCGACGTTCTGACACTCACACCAGGACCACACAATTTGCTGCAAAAACAGATCGTGGAGATGTTTCTTCCTCAGTTCGTTCAAGATGCGGTATTGCTATACGTGGGCGATGCAACGAATAAATCGTTGTTCATCGACGAAGCGGAGTTAAAAAAACTTGGTTTTTTCGAATTGTCACACGAAATGTTGCCAGATGTAGTCGCATATTCCCCCAAACGTGATTGGATAATCCTAGTAGAAGCCGTCCATTCTGCGAATCCAATCGACCAAGTTCGGCATCTTCAGATGGAGGAGAGCACGAAAAAGTGCAAGGCCCCAAGGGTTTACGTTAGCGCATTCAAAGATCGCGCAGCGTTTCGTAAATGGGTGGTAGAAATAAGCTGGGAGACCGAGGCGTGGCTTGCAGACGAGCCAGAGCATCTAATTCATTTCAATGGCGACAAGTTTCTGGGGCCATACCGAGCTTGACGTCGAGAAGTTGAGATTCCGCGAGCACTCGATAGACGACTTGGAAAGTAGTTCAACTATAAAAAAACACGACAGCAAGTTCGACTCACCATCGTGTTTGGGTTTTCCGATTGCTCAATGCGCTAACCAGCTTACAGCAAGCCGCCTTGGGTGTTGTCTTCGTCAGGGTTCCAGCCTTCGTCGCCCCAGTTCTCTTCGCTTTGGCTTTCGTTTTCGAAGCTGTCGCTGTAGGACTCACGGCGTTGGTTGCCATCGAGCCCCAGATCTGTTCGCAGCTCTTCAAATCGTCGGGCGTATTTTTCCGACGAAGAGTGAATGTGCTCGGCTTCGGTGATGAATTTCATGTCCGGCCGCTCGACCACACCGTTGTTCTCCAGCATGAATTCGAATGGCTCAAGTGGGCTGCCGTAAACAATCAGCAACTTGTGTTCTTCGAACTGGATCTCTTGAGGCGTGTTTGGATTGAGTACGGCGACGCCGGTACAACCATCGTTCATTAAAATGTCTTCGTATTCGTAAAGAATGCTAACCAGAACCGGCATGTCGATATGTTCACGATAGAGATCAACGTGACCATGATCAGAATCCGCGTGGCTCGATTCGAGCACGACATCAACGACAGAGCCCAGTCGCTGGATCATCTTGATGAAAGTTGAAAACAGCACGTCCTTGGATACCGCGGCCATAACGACGGGAACTTTTCCGCCAGACTCTTCGTCGACGTAAACGTCGTGCCGGTAGCCTTGAACGGGTTTCACTTTAAGATCCATCGCGGGCCGAACCGCTTCGGTTAACTGAAACGCTTCATACTGGTCGACGCCCAAGTGAGCAGCCAGTTGATCGTCTGAGGCTTTTGCAAAACTGTTGACGACTTCGGGCTGAGCATTCTGGTCAGAATGAAAAGCTTCTTGGAAGAATCGATTTAAATAGTTACTCATAGCGGTAGTCTCTGGTCATTTTTCAATATTGGGGACCGAAACACTCTCTCGCCGTCAGATCGTTGAATTCGATTCAATTCAATTCGCTGACGACGCCCCGGTACTCGGTCCGACCAGAAAAGGTAGGTTACGGAAACAGGCGAACCTTGTTCGTCACCCTCGTGACCATGTTTATGAAGAATTTAGGCTTGCCCAATCGTCATAACCCGAACTCCAATGGGAAATGCCCGCCGCCACGACATTATTTGCCTGCCTTTTTGCTCACAAAAACTCACAAAAGCTTCCAAAAGTGTATAGCGACAATTAGAATTCCCTGCCCGCGACAATTAGAACTTCCGCCCTGCTGTCATTTGCTAGCAGTTTGAGTGAGTCAATTTCGAATTGAGCGACAATTAGAATTCCCATGTCTCGGGAATTCGATTCTATCT
>CALKXO010000155.1 GCA_938003615.1 uncultured Pirellulaceae bacterium
CGAAGCTTGATCTGGCGTTGCCCAACCGCAGGAAAAAAATTGAGCCCAAGCAATCGGTGAACGTTGTGCAGGCGCGTGTCTTTGGTGGCGGCCCCTACGTCAACAATGCGATTCACCTTCCTATCTCCGAGGCGGTTTACAACGAGAAATGGGGACTGCGGCAACCGGCGGCGATGTCCTACGAAGCGTTCGCGCGACTCATGAAGTCGATCCAGCAGGAGTTGGGCGTCAACACAAAAGTTACCCAAACCAAAATTAGTGATCGGAGCCTGCGTTTCCGCGCGGGCGCCGAAAATTTGGGTCAAACCGTCCATCCACTTCCTGTCGCGATTCGAGAATCCAGTGAAGGCTGCGGCAGTGACAACTCAGTCGATAGTTTCGGTGACCACGTTGGCGGCATCCATCCCTACGATGAGAATGGCAGCAACAGTTTCTTGGTGCAGGCCATGCACGCCCCCGTACCCGCAGCCGTGTCCTATCGAACGACCGCAAACAAAATTCACATCAACCGAGATGCAACTGGAAGCATTAAAGTTTCAGGAGTCGAAGTTGAGCGCATTGAAGCTGATGGACAAAGCATCACAACAACCGTTTGTGCCGACCAATACGTCGTCGCAACTGGCGTCGGCCAAACCACGCGTTTGGTCGGTCAAGGGCTTCATTCAGGCGGGTTCAGCAACCGTCACGTCGGGCAACGGCTTGCGGCGAATGTAGGATCAGTCGTCTACGCGATGTATGACAAACCCCTCTGGCCATCGTACAGCGGTAACCCTGAACCGGGCGTTACGCAGTGCTACTTGGTTGATGAGCGTTGGGTTGAAAGAGACGGTAAAGTGGTCAAGGAACCTGCGTTGGAGAACTGGTTTCACTTTCCCGGAACGGTGGCCGTTGCGCTATGTGGTTGGTTCGAGGAATTTGCCTGTGCGATGAAGAAGTTCAACCATCTTTCCATGGCAGGTATCGTTGTGCCCACGCAAGTTCGCTGTGGCAATTTCGTCGATTTTGAAGGGAAGATCCACCTTCAGCTTGATGATCAAGAGTTCGAACTGCTGTTGCAGGGGATGCGCCGCGTCGCCGAAATATTTCTGGCGGCACAAAAGCCTGATGACTCGGTCAGTCTCTATCTACCAACGAAGTCGGTACTGCTGAGGGATGGTCGGCCGTTTCGTGTGCGAAGCATGGACGACTTCCAGTGGGCGATGAAAGAAATTAGAAAACGGGGGCCAGCATTTGTTAATTTGCTTTCGACACACCCACAGGGTGGTGTCAGCCTTGGCGACGTTGTTGATCCTCAAACGTTTCAAGTGAAAACGGACTGCGACCAACGGGTTGAGAATCTGGCGGTGGCCGATGCGACGCTGTTCCCTGCGGGCTGTGAAATTAATCCGCAGTTGACCGTGAAAGCACTGGCAGCGCTCGCGGCCGATCAAGTTATCGGTCGCACCTCCGACCGATTTGCGACGACTTCTCCAGCGAGCTCCACCGAGTTGCCTAATTCCTATTAAGGCTGGAGGTTAAGCGTTAGAATGCGAGCGCGGCACCAATGCGCTTCGTCCGATATATCCCACTTCTGATCTTGAGATGCCCTTTAGTGCTTCGTCCAGATTTTGAATTAGGATTTAGATGAAAGCGAACGAGGGCGAGCCCTTCGGTCCCCACCGTTAATCAATTGGTATTTTTACCGGACGGCTTGCGCCGTTACGCTTTAAGAGCGAACCGGCAAACCGAGAATCGAATCTGGATAAAGCACTAGTCGCTTTGGCTGGTGGCAACAGGAAGCTGCGGGATGGTTCTCGGCCGGATGCGATTCTGCTCCACCAAATGCTGTAACAGAATCCGGCGGACTTCGAGGATGCATTGCGGGTGAAAGTGAACGCTGGCGTGCTCGGCGGGAACGATCATCTGGGTTTGAGCATGTTTATATTGCGCATTTTCTACCGAAACGACGCCATCACTACCAAGGCTTTGCTTCTCGCGCGAAAACGGCGACAGGTTTCTCTTTTTGACTTTTCCAATGATGTTGTGGAACGTTGTCTGAGGTTGTGGCGGGATGTCATCCATCACCAACAGCACCGGCGACGTTGGCGAGAGCGAGTCAACACTGGTTCCGGTCAGGATATTTGGATTGAAGAAGATGTCTTTATTTCGGCGGGAAAGTGCTTGGAAATCTTGAGCCAACAGTTCGGGCAACGAGATGATTTTTTCACTCAACCAGCGCGTGGTGGCGTTCGACGTTTGGCTTCCGTGATGCGGCGTCGCAATGGTGACAATACGTTTGATTGCGGGATTGGCTTGAAAGTAGATGGTGTCTCTCAGTCGTTCGATCGTCTCCGCGTTTCCGCTCAAGCTATCGAACTCGCCGCTGCCGATCAGATTCCAAAAGTCATTGCCGCTGTTGATGACCTGCATGCGCGAAATTAACCCGCCCATGCTGTGTCCAACCAGAACCATCTGATCGAGTGCTTGGGAGTCATTGCCCGGATCAAGCTCGCGTCGGATGTTGTTCAAGTCTTTTCGCATCTCGCTGGCCGAGATCGCAAAGGGTTGACCGCTGGAGTAGGAGTAGAACCAGAATTGGTAGTTTGAGTGGATTTCCGGGATCGCTCTCAGATCGTTGAACATCTGCGCCCACGTGACGGGGCTTGACCAGAGTCCATGAACCATCACGACAGGAATTTTGGACGGATCAAAGGGCTCCAGCATGTACAGGCCGTGAATTTTATCGGCCAGCGATGAATCTAGGAGAGTGGCCGTTGCCAACACACGCCCGTTAAGCAGCGGGTCTTTCAGGTGATAGGCCAGCGGCGTTGTAATGTCACTCTCCAAAGGAACACTGCGGCCATTCGCCTGAGCCGTGGTGTTTTCTAGGGGATCATAAAAACGCAAAATGGCAGATCGACGGCGCGAGCCGGACATTGCTTGGGGACTGGTCGTATCGGCAGGTTGTATTTCACAAAACGCAGTCAACGGCAGCGTCAAGGAAGGCGGGTAATATTTGTCCACCGCACGCGGCGCGGCTCTTTTTTCGACAACCGCAATCAGTGGCACGCCCAATCCGTAAGTGTGGAAGTGGTTTTCAATTCCCTCGGTTTGGAAGTCGCTGACGAGTTCGAATCGTTCGAACGTTTGGTCGCGCCAACGTCCCTCGAACTGGATCTGCATATCGAAGCCCATGTCACCGTCGCCAATTGAGATAACTTTCCCGTTAGTCACAGCCTCGTCAACGGAAAGCCGACGAGTGATGGATTCGAGTGAGCCGTTGTAGATGTCGCAGATGTGGCGGAACTGAGGGTCGTAGGCGTTGCGTTTAATATCAAGGTTGGAATCGAACAGGAACTGATGGGCGTGCAGCAGCGCGGTCGCGTTAAGCTTCATCGCGGATGCCGTGTCGCCGTTGGCCTCTTGCCAGTCGGCTTCGCGTTTGGCGATTTCGGCAAGTGCATTCACTTCCTGCATACATGGCGACTGTTTTACTAATTCTTGGAACCACAGGATCACAGCGGCGGGATCGGTCGTAAGTCGTTCGGTCAGATTGTAGCCGCGTACCACAAGTTGCGTTCTGGGGCTTAAAGGCGGGCGCGAGGAGAAAAGTTTTGTGACCGGATTGAGTGTTGAGTTGCGGCGAACGGGTTTCACTTGGACCATCGATGGCGCGCCGTAGCTAAAGATCTCTGCAGCGCGACGCGCCTTTTGAAGCTGCGTCATGTTCTGCTGGTGGAGTGTGCGACACCCCGTCAGCCCCAACAGTATCAGCACCACCGAAATCGCTATGTTGACCCTTACGTTCACGTCGCAACGTGCCCTAAGCGACACGATCGAGGCGAAGTTACGGTAAGTGCGAGGACGATGCATGTGGCCTGAAGTGACGGATTGATTTAGGGGGCGCCGATGTAGCTTTCGGAGTACAGCTAATGCGCAGCGGTACCCCGAGAATTGCTGTAGATAGCTACACAAACAGGCTTGCTAGCGTCAAGCTCAAAGAGTGATAGGTGGCCTCGCACGGAGTTACGCAAGCAGGCTGAGCAGGGGAGAACGCCTTCTGCAATATGGACCTGTTCTGCACTCCCGCATGGGCTTTAAAATGGAGAGTTAGACGAAAAAAGGCTACCCAATTTTTGGTCAAAGCGGCTGGATCCTGACTCTTCAAACACCGTCAACTCAAGACCTTTGCTACCAACACTTGAGTCACCTTCTGTAAAAACTCATAGTCCAGCGTATGTGGCGTATCGGATTGCTTAGAAGAGGCCAAGAAGTTGTCGACGAAATCGTAACTGCCGAGCAATCCGTCGTCTGCGCGGTTAAAAGCAACAAAGGCACAGTCGTTTTTTAGATTTTGATCTAAAGGGAACTCGGAAAGTGCTTTGGCGCAGACCAGCATCGCGGCGACGGCGCTCCCGTCAGCCCTAGGCGTTTTCGGGTTGCTCGTCATAATGACGCGGAATCGAAATCTGCTCAACCGTTTGTCTAAGCCAAGCCTGATCCACCGCCTCAGTGGCTGCTGCGATTTGGTAGTCGGTGTGGGTAGTCGGTGTGGGTAGTCGGTGTGACAAGGCTTGAGATCGATGCTTCGTAGAATCAACATCTGTCTGCGAGGTGGCGAAATCGTTTGAAGGTGTTCAAAGATGAAGGTATGACGGACGGCGGTACCCGCCACTTTAAACCAGCTTGGGCCACATTCCGTCGTTTGCAACAAAAAAAATCGCGGCCGTGCTAATGAAAGGCTGCACGACCGCGTTTGTAATAATTTCGAAAAGGTGATCGGACAGCCCCTGAGACGGCGGATGGGATGAGAACGCGTAAGGCTTTGCGTCCGATCACGACAAACAAGTAAAGCAATGGCCGTGCCAAACACTGAATCCTGACAAGAATTTTTTCTCTACGTTGTGAAAAGCATGTTTTCTGTATTTGATAGCGTTTTTGGAATAACGACTGGTCCCTAAAAGTGTCTCGTTTTGAAACTCAAATTCGATTTCGAGACGATTGGGAGGCAAAAGAACAGATTACCCCACTGCATGGAGGCAAGGCAATTTGATTTACGATGCTTCTATCGCCACCGAATGCCAAACGCGGACTTCAGTTGCAACCAAAGCAGGTTTGTGCAACGCGCAACAACGGAAAAGATGCACACTGATCGGCTGTTCTTTACCACCGATTGAAACTCGTTTACTGACTCTCGATCGCACCAAGATCTAATTGTCCGTTGGTCCGGTCTTGCCCATAGACATCCAGAAGGAAATGGTCGCCGGCGTTCAGCCCAGCGTCGACGGCGGGGCTTGTTGGCCCCAGTTCAAACGTGCCGGGAATGAACCCCGCGTTGCCGAGGATGTTGCTGCCGTTGAACGGCACTTCGCGTGTTGGCCCGTCAAAGAGGTTGAAGAGGAAAAAGCTGTCGGTTGAGTCGAATTGAAAAGCGGCGAACTTTCCAGGTGAGGAAGTTAGGATGTTGTTGTAGACGTAAACGCGCTGGGATTCAGATACTGAGACCTCGCCGCCAAAGTCAAAACTACTAAGATTGTTCTGACAGGTGTTGTTGCGAATACGGATGTTCTGACTCAGATAGCAGTGGACGCCTTGTCCACCATTGTCGAAGCACAAATTGTTTTCGATCACAGATTGTCGGTCATAGGGCACCCCGTTGCCACTTGATTGCTCGTTCAAGAAATCATCGACAACAATCCCATTACCATCGGTGGGGCGTCCAAAATCTGCGTTGTCAACCAAATTGCGATTGTTGAACGCAGTGTTGTTTCGAATGATGACTCCATAACGACGGCTGTCGGAGCCTCGGTACTGGGGTTGATAGACAGAAATGCCGCTGTGCTGGTTGGGGTCGTAGAAAGCATTTCCATGGACAATGTTCCATTCGCAAAGAATCCAATCGGATTGATCGAATCCAATTCCTCCCCCCCGACAATCACGGACTCGGCAGTTTCGAACAGTGATGTGGTGAGAGCGGACAAAGCTGATTCCTTTGGTCTGTCCGGTGAGCCCCGCGTTGGTGATGTCAAAACCACTGATCGAAATGTAGCTTTGGTCTTGCGAGAAAATGTCACCGAGCAATCGAGCGCCTTCACGATCCTCCGACCGCAACTCAATTTCACTATTGCGCTGACCGCTTTTGCGGATCCGCACCCGTTCACTGTACACACCTGCCAAAACAACAATGGTATCACCCGGAGTGGCCGCGTTGACGGCGTGTTGAATTGTTTTCCACGGCGTCACTCGGTGCTGAACTTGGGCGCGCGATCGCGCGTTACGCCCGTTGTTCGCCACGTGAAGCGTATCAGCCAAACCGCTCGTCGATGCCATCATTGCCCAAACAGTGACAATGAACAAGGAGGAGAAAGGCAGAATGGAATTTGCTGATGTGCGCGGTGACATGCAGGTCTCGTTTCGTGCTAGTGGGAAGTTGTTTGGGGGGCTGAAACAATAAGGAAGCCGCAGAGCATTGCGTCTTCAGAAGACGCTCATGCTTCGTGAGAAAAGGTCGCAACCCGAACATTGTACTCCCCCAAGGGGGCGCGGCAATGTTCTAAAAGAAGTTGGCTAGCACGGTTTGTTGGTTCAAGTCGATGTTCTGTTGCTTCTAAACCTTGCGATGGGTCGGTTCAGGTTTTCCCGGACGAAACGACTGAATGTTTTTGACTGAAAGAGAGATGCTTAGCTCGCCGGCAATCTGAGCAGCTACCAATTTTACGATGCCGGACAGTTGATCTGGACTGGCAGCGACCCGCGCGTTGACTAACAAATCGGCCGAAGGAGTTTGGATTTCGCTGGCTAGGCTGAGGTCGGTCTGAGAATCCGAGGCGACTCGATTAGCAACCGCAGCGCTGGTTAATGTCTGTCCCAAGACTTTTAGATGTGCAATCTCTGATCCAGCATCGTCCAGTCCGCGCCCCATGTCGGAAACCACGCGCACCACCAGTTCGTCCAACCAGAACGGTTCGGCTGACTTGGCTTCGATTTGACAGTTCAGCCATCCCAGTTCTGCTTCTCCTTCGGCATAGACGGCGTAATCGATGTCCATCATCGAATCGCGCTCTCGGCGCTGCTGTTGAGTGAGATTAATCAGCGCTTCAAAATTGGATTCCGTTTTTGCACTTGCACAAATCGCGGGGACGTCTGGAAAGCGTTGAGCGATCTGATTCAGTAGCGTTTGTTGTTGCTCGTGGGAAAGCTTGTCGGCTTTATTGACGACGATGGCGTCGGCTTCTTCCAGTTGTTTTAGGAATATGTATTCGGCTTTTGGAGAGAATCCTTTGCCGGGGGTGTCGGCGAGGATCTTGCGTCCGTGTTCGGGTTTAAGCAACACGACCATCGGGCCGACCTCAAATCGGTCACCGAACAGTTCACGCATGGGTTCGGCGACGGTCGCGACTAGGTCGGTGCAGCTACCGACCGGTTCTGCGATGACGATGTCGGGAAGTTTGGCTGAGTCTCCCGAGTTTTCCGAGTCTTCCGAGTTTTCCGAAAGGCTCGCGATGGTGTCGACCAGATCATCAAATTTACAGCAGAAGCATGCTCCGGGCACTTCGCCGACATCAAATCCTTGAGCGCGAAGCGTGTGCGTATCGACTAGGTCGTAGGCTTGATCATTGGTGACCAGTGCGACGTTTTTTCCTTGTGCGACATAGTGAGCGGCTAGTTTTCCAATGGTGGTGGTTTTGCCAGCGCCTAGGAAACCACCAATCATCAAGAATCGGATTTTTTTCATTTTCGAAACGGCGTTTTCAGCGGTCGATTGTTGTGGGTAGGTTCAGTCTTGTGAACAGAGAGTATACTATTTTAACCATCGACGACGTGATCCGATGCGCGAAATCGTTTTATTGAATTCAACGAAGAACTTTCGTGAGCATTAATCGGCGCTAATCTTCCCTATCTGCAGTCCAAACACTTTGAATCCGTTGCTGAAAATCGAAGGAGGTAGCCCTGCATTCCCCGACGGTCCCCCCGCGTGGCCGGTCGCCGACGATACCATTGCGGACTCCGTTAACGCAGCGATTGCCAGTGGGCAGTGGGGACTGTACGAGGGAAAGTTGCTTGAGCAAACTCAGGCTCAACTGCAATCGATGTGGGGACTGGCGCATTCCCAATTGTGTTGTAGTGGAACGGTGGCGGTTGAGTTGGCTTTGCGTGCCGCCGGAGTCAAAGCTGGTGATGAAGTGATTCTGGCCGCCTACGACTTTCCCGGAAACTTTCGCGCGATTGAGGCCATTGGCGCGCGGCCGGTGCTGGTCGATGTTCTCGCCGGTCGCTGGACGATGGATCCACAACAGGTCCAAGCGGCCCTTTCGTCAGAGACTCGGGCGGTGCTCGTTTCGCATCTTCATGGTGAAACGGCTGACATCGAATCGGTGGTTGCCATCGCCAAAGAAGCACAAATTCGCGTTGTGGAGGATGTTTGTCAGTCACCAGGCGCGACGCTTAATGGACGTATGCTGGGCACGTTCGGTGACGTTGCCTCGCTCAGTTTCGGCGGAAGTAAACTGCTGTCGGCTGGCCGTGGCGGTGCGGTGTTGTGCAATGACGAAACGATGTTGCAGCGCGCAAGAATTTTCGCCAATCGCGGCAACGACGCATTTCCATTTTCTCAAATCCAAGCCGCGTTGCTGTTGCCTCAGCTTGGGCAACTTGAGGAGTACAGTCGACGGCGTCTATTGGCGGTTCGGAAAGTTGCAACCGAAGTCGCGCGGTCGAAGTGGCTCCATTGCTTGGACCATTTAAGCCTGCACGCGGATGTCATGCCGGCGTTCTATAAAGTGCCGTTGTTGATCAACGAAGGCGCCCCTTTTGATCGCGCGTCGTTCTTGGCCGTTGTTCAGCAAGAAGGAATCATGCTGGCGGAGGGCTTTCGCGGGTTTGCCAAGCGTAGTGATCGGCGCTGCCGGAAGATCGGAGATCTTAAGCACGCGCGGTTGGCCGCCGCAAGAACGATGTTGCTGCACCATCCGATTTTGCTCTCCAGCCAATCCGATATCGAAAAATTGACCGATACGCTTGGGCGTGCGGCGGCGTACCTTATGAGGTAGGATGTGCGGAAGCTTCTCTTGCCCTGCCCTACTCTGAATAATAATGCCCGCAAAGAAAATTAGCTTAAACCTCGCCGCGATTAGTTTTGCGATGTTTTTTCCGTCGCTTTTAATACTACAGCGCAATTGATATTGGGCAAAACTGTGAAATTGAGGACTCTTTGTTGTTTCGATAAGTACAACAAGAGAGGAGTTCTCACATGG
>CALKXO010000156.1 GCA_938003615.1 uncultured Pirellulaceae bacterium
CAATTGAACGCTGACCGAATTTGTTTCTTGGCCAAAATCCCACGTTATCACAAATACGAAGATGCTGCTCGAAGTGAGTTGTCGGCATTGGCGTGGCAAACTGGAATGCAGACTGCATCCCAATCGAATCTTCCGCCAGGATCGAAGATGGGAATCGGTTTGCGAGGAAGTGTTCTTTATGGCAGCGTCGCAATTGGCGATTTCGATGCAGGACGTCCTCGCAAAAACAACGAAAAATCCCGCGCTCTAGAGGCGTTTTTCAAATAACCCTCCTTGATTAGCGGCCAAGCGATGTTTTATCCGACCAAACACAAAGGCAACAATAGTACGATTCCCCACAAAGCCATCACGATCCACTTGCGTCTAGAAAAGGAACGGCAGTATGCTTTCGCCAACGTTGGATCGTCTGCAATTTTTTCAATGAACTTGATACGATCGCGGATACTGGGATGCATCAAAGTTCGTTTTCTGAACTGGTCGGGCGATAACACTGCCAGACGCCACAGCGCGGCGCGTGTTTGATCGACACCGCGATCAACCTCCGAGTTGACGCCTTGCGTGGCCGCAAAGAGATCCGCTTCAAATTCCATTTTGTGCGACAGCCATCTGAGCACGACCAACAAATAGAATGCAAACCCAATCGCCATCAAGTGAGCCGCATGCTCACCAGCGAGCGCCCATCCCGATGCAAACAGTGCTTCTGAGAGGCGATTGGCAAGTCCGTTTTCACTGGCCTTGTCCATTAACAGAATCAACATCGGCAAGACGATGAACAGCATCTTCAGCGGCAAGTGCTTCAATCGCACGTGACCTGCCTCGTGACGAACGATGGCCTCAACTTCCTCTGGCTCAAACTTCTTCAGCAATAAATCAGTCAGCAAGATTACGCGCGTGCCCGGCAATATCCCTGTCACCGCCGCATTGACAATTTGATGACCCGTTTTCCAGATCTTGATCTGCCTAACCCCTACGTTGGCTTGTTTACAGATCTGCATGAGTTTTTGGTCAAGGCTTGTATCCTCAATGCGTTCGGTTTTCCAAACACGTGAAATCAGCCAAGGAAATACAACCATCACGAGCATACAGATACCGGCCGCGGCGGCGAGCGCTTGACCTGTGGTCAGTTGCTCCATCCATCCCGAATATCGGATCGCGACCATCAACATTAACAACGGGCCAACAATCATCATCAAGCTCATTCGCATGCGGACTTCGACATATGCCAAACGCTTGCGCAGGCGAAGTTTCCAAGCGGCTTCGGGGCAGCGAGCGAGCGACTGAATGTCATAGAACACGATCCACGAAAACGTCATCGATAGTAGCAACGGAGTTAACAGCGTTAGTTCATAAACACCGACGACGGGTTCTAGTCCCCAAGCGTCAGAGACAATACTTGGCCAGCCCATCACCGTAAAAATGGCTACCGAAGCGACAGCCCAAACCAGCGCGTGAAAAACTGCGATCGTTTTGACGATCCGGTTTTGCATATCCCTATTTTTGCTTTGCGCGCGAAGTTTTCCTGCAACCCAACGCGTTTGAAACAAGGCCAGCATTGGAGCAGAAAGCACGCAGACAAAGATCGCACACAGTCGCGACTGCCATGGCGTTCCTGCGGGTACCACATCAAGCGCGTTTCCCAAAGTGGCGGCAACCACGCAGACACCCATCACTAAAGCTATAAATAGATTCATAGCGTCTAGCGTATTTACGCAGCCGCAACGCGTCCATCTTCAAGGTCGTGAAACCGCCGTTCACCGAGCAAATGCTCAACCGCGTGTGCCGAATGTGCGGATTAGGTTTGGTCTAGTGTACCTTTGCCCGATGTTTTCGCATTAGCCACGCCACCGGTAGTCTTTCAGGGCTGAGTTGGCAAGCTGAGTTGGCATGTAGGCGGATTCGCCAGAACTCATGATCAGCCATAGATTTCTGGCGAAATCCACTACACCTAACTGATCATTCCAGCTTTGGCAAACCACCTAGTTCTTAGAAGCCAATCTGGAAAAAGCGGTCCACGTCATCGTCAGCCGATTTTCCGGAACGTTGAAGCTGACTGGCGGAGCTATCGTCATCCGCCGATGCGCCGGGAGAAGGTAACTCTTCGCCTTCCATTTCGGCAGGTGAAATATCCTCAAGCGATTCGGTTCCTCCCGATCCACTCTCTCGGTCCTGATTCGAATCTGGTGCCGGATCTGGTGCCGGATCGGAGTTGTCATTGATCATCGATTCCATCGACCCATCCTCCCCCCCGTCTGTTGCGTCTGTTACTGCATCATCAGAAGATTGGATGTCAATGGATTCGCCGCGATCGACGTCATCCCGAAACAGGCTGACCGAATCGTCATCAAACCCTTTTTCTGCGTCGGCATCAAACGTCTTCTCGCGCACCTGTTTGCCATCTTCATCCCACTCTCGCCACTCACCATCGGGCTCGTCATTCTTGTACTGGCCCATGATTGATTTCATGCCATTTTTGTGCCACCAAACCCATTGCCCCGTCTTTTGGCCTCGAGCATCGTAGGTGCCCATGGATTGTTTGACACCATTTTCGTGCCACCAAACGAAGCGTCCAACACGCGCTCCATCTTCCAGATTGCCTACCATTTTTGTTTGGCCATTTTTGTACCATGATCGAATCGGGCCCTGTTCACTGTCTTCGCCTGCGACGATCAACGCTGCCGGTTTGGCATCCCACCATTGGTCTTCACCATTGAGCTCCAATCGCCCACGTAGAACAATTTTTGCTTCTTGTTTTTGATTGCTGGGCCGATAATAGGTCACTCGTTTCTCAATGCGCTTACCATCCTGATAAATTTCTTTGCGGGTCGTCTTGCCACGCTGGTCAAACTGGATCAACTGACCATCAGGCACATTATTGGCAAACTGCATGCGGCGAAAGACTTTGTCGCCGGGGTAAAACCAAAGTGCCAAACCATCACGCTTTCCATCGACGTAGGGCATTTCAAAAACCTTCCGGCCCTTTGCATCTGTAATCCGCCACTCGCCAGAGAGCTTGCCGTTGGCGAACGTCGCGCGAGAGGTGAATGGGCCTTGGAATAGACTGAAAGGAGGATTGAGAAAGATGCCGCCATCGCTTTTCTGATGCAGCCGCGCCCACTGGCCCTCCATCGCACCATCGACGTAGGTGCCCATCGCGATCCGAATGCCTTCACGATCAAATAACTGCCACTGTCCGTCGTTGACGTAGTTACCGCCTTGGTCCTGTTTGACATGACGAGCAATCTGAACATTCCCGTCCGGGTAACGCTGCCGAATAATTTCGCGACCGCGCATTTCACCAATGTCGGCTTTTGAGCGTCGCGCCGAGGTCTCGCGCGTTTCTACTGACCGCTGCGGTTGAGAATAGCCAGACTCGCCGCCGTTGAACTCGGCAGCACCGCTCCAAGAGTCTTCGCGCGAAATCGTTGGAACTGCACCATCGACAGGCCCAAAGACCATTGTGCCCGATTCTTTGACAGAATCCACCGCCTCCCCAGCGCTGGTATCAAACCGTGGAACGCTTTGGGCGCTTTGAGCGTCGTCGAAGGGCTGGCCTGACGACATCGGAGACGGGACAAAAGTACTTGCACCAGACGTACTACCGCTCAAGTCGCCAATCGTCTGGCCACGAGGAATTTCCGGACTCTCAAAGATCTGCGCCAACGCACCTCCGTTCCCAAGAAACGAAACGCTCGGCAGAAAAAGAAGAGCAATCAGAATAGGGCGGCCAACTCGGGTCATTTTTTCGTTTTGTACGATGGAAAAACGTATCTAAAAGAACGATGAATTGTGGTCAGCCATGGTTCCTGCCCAGAACAACTATTATCAGGACACAGCCGTACTCAGTTTATCGACAGAGCCACCAACGT
>CALKXO010000157.1 GCA_938003615.1 uncultured Pirellulaceae bacterium
CTCAAGCCGCCAACTGAAAGGCGTCTTGGACATTGCGGAGCGGTGCGATTGTAGGATCGTGCTCTCAGGCGACCCGAATCAACACAAGAGTGTGGAACGCGGTGATGTGCTGCAGATGCTCGAAAACGAGCGTGCGTTGACGCCAATTGTTGTTCAGCAGATCGAGCGGCAGAAGGGCAGCTACAAACAGGCCGTTGAGCATCTTTCACGCGGCAACACCGAGAAAGGCATTGATGAACTTGAGGCGCTCGGTTGGGTTCATGCTGTCGCGGACAGCGAGCAACGATTAACCATGATGGCAGGCGAATACGCTGATCAAGTCGCTCAAGGCAAATCGACGCTAGTTGTTGCTCCAACGCATGCGGAAGCCACTGCCGCGACTTCGGCGATTCGAGCGGAGCTTAAATCGCGTAAGCTGATCGGGCGACATGAACGCTCTCTTCGCCAGCTAAAACCAGTCCACCTGACGACCGCTGAAAAATCCGACGCCAGCAGGTTCGAGGAGAATGACGTTTTGGTGTTTCACCAAAACCTACCCGGCATCAAGCGTGGCTCCTCCCATCGGGCGACACCTGAACTGATTGCGAAGGCAACCCAATTCCCGGATCGGTTCTCCGTCTACCGTGAAGCCAAGGTTGACCTCGCGAAGGGAGACAAGGTCCGCATCACTCGAAGCGGCGAGACCTCGGATGGCAAGCATCGTCTGTACAACGGAAACGTCTTCAATCTCAAAGGCTTCGATCGTCGCGGCAATCTAGTTTTGCAAAACGGCTGGAAGATCGACAAGGATTTTGGACATGTCTCCTTGGGTTACGTCAGCACGAGCCACGCTTCGCAAGGCAAGACAGTTGACGAAGTGTTTGTAATTGAATCCTCGACTTCGTTTCCAGCGGCTGGCTCTGAACAACTTTACGTGTCGGTTAGCCGGGGCCGTAAACGGGCAACCATTTTCACGGACGACCTTGACGAATTTCGACAGGCCGTCAGCCGTCATGATGAACGAGTGACGGCAACGGCAATGATGCAAGCAGGAGCACCAAGCCACAGGCTGCGACGCAGGCGTTCAGCCCGGCTAGAACAAGAAAACGAGAAATCCCGCGAACCGAATCGAGAGGCAGAATATGCTCGAAGATAAAGACCAATCGTTTCTCAGCAGCTATGCAAAGCCAGCAGCGTCGAACGCGTCTTCGGGTAACGAGGATTATCGGGCGTTCAGTTTCGGTCGCGTCGGTTCGCGGTCACAAGCCATGCTCACCTTCATCAAGAAAGACGACTACGTCGAGGCAATCGCGTATGCCAAGCTGGACCGCGTCTACTCGTCGGACATTGACTCAGAGCTGAAGCTCGATTTTGGTGACCGAGAGGTTCATATTGAAGGATCAAACCTAAGGGATGTCTTTAACTACATTCGCTCCAATCGTTGTTCTGAAATCATCGAACGCCCTGCCAAGGCTTCGATGGCATCTCAACCGAGCACGCCAGCCATCAGCAAGCTCAGCATCGTTCGTGCAGGCCGATGCCCCAAATAGGGCATCGGCTCTTGCTTCCTCAAGTGAGACTCAACGCCACCGGGCAATAGTCAGCGGCATTGGTTTATTGCCTGAGTCTTAAGCACGTTTCCGCCAGCAACCAACGAAAGAGCCTAAGACCAGCATGGCTACGCCTGCTGATGGTTCAGGAATGGCGACGGTGCCGCTTTGAAAGCGGAAATTGCTGATTCGCTGAGGCTGAGTGCCCGCGAAATTTCCAGCTGATGCGCCGAATCCGATATAGGCTTCATTGCTCCCAAGGGCGATCGCAAGATCCGGTACGATCAGCGTCTGCGAGAAAGGTGTATTAGCGCCATCGTCTACCAGCAATGAAAGTCGAGCGTTTTCATAGCTGACCGTGACGTCGAACCCGTCGCCGCTGGCGGAAGGTGCGATCGCCGTTAAACCTGATCCGAAACGGCCATCGCGAAGCACGCCGGTACTCGCCGAGCGATTGTTCCCCAAGGCAAATAGTACACCAAGGCTTGAGTCGATCCCGCCGAACCCAAGATTGGGCGGACCGAATCCGTTGCCTACACCATCAGACAGTGCGTTGGCGCCATCAGGGTCATTGTGCACGATGAAGGATGCTCCCATCCCGGTGTTACTGCCCTCGGATTGGTACCGGAACGATGCTGTGAATGACTCGATGTTTTGCCGATCGTTGAGCCAGACGTTGCGAAACTGACGGGTGCCGGTCGTAATCGTAATCGCGTTATCCTCAACGGAGGCAGCAACACCTGTGTCGCCTTGGCGGTAAGTCCAGTCGGCGAAGCCACCGAAGCCGTTCACTTGAGCATTCGTTGTGTGATGCGTGACGAAAACCAGAGCGGCAATTGCGATGGTTTTGAGCAAGAAAAATTTCATTGAGTGTTGTCTCCGAGGCAAAGGTTGAGCATGGACGATCAGCGTTGATCGCCAAAAGTTAGCCCATGCGTAAGGCCTCGCAAGACGCCGCTGGACGTGTCACCTCCAAGGATGACACCGCCAGCAATTCCATTTCTGGCAGAAAACATCAGCTCCCATCGGTCGCTGTTTGAGCGATCCGAAAAATCAACAAGACAAGGGACAGCCGCTTATCGGTTTCCGTACGAGCGTAGATTCGCTTCAGATAGGTCCGAATCGTCGCGACCGTCAAACCAAGCTCTTCGGCTATCTCGGTGTCTTGCTTGCCGTGCAGGATTAGCTCAACGATTCGCGTTTGCTGGCGAGACAGCTTTAGCTCTGTCACGACCATTCGCCACGTTTCCTGAGGCATTGGGAAGCATTTAGGCTCGATTGTTTGCTCTGCAGCTGAAAGTGGCGAACGCATCAATAGCTCTGTCGTGGGAGGTAGCAAGAATCAGGGACTTCCCAGAACTGGAATTTCCCATTTTGGGAAATTTTACCCCAGGGCCTACGCTGCTGCAAATCGAATTCCGGATTGCCAGCGTCAGTGAAAAAAACCAGACACAGCACGAAATATCGGCGTATGCTGCGGACGCTCAGAACCGTGCGTAAGGATGCCGGCATGACTCAAACGCAAGTTGCCAAGAAATTCGGCACTCACGCGTCGTTCGTGTCGAAATGCGAATCGGGCGAGCGTAGGATTGACGTGCTGGAATTAGCGAAATTCTGCGATATCTACCGAGTTGATCTGACCGAATTTCTCAAGCAACTCGGAATTGCCTGAAAACGCGATGACTCGGTCCGCATTTTCAATTAAGCGCTACTTTCAAGATGCTATCTGGTTCGATTTGCGATAAACTTGAGACACCATACGGATTAGCCTTCTTAGGCTGGAGGTTCGACATAGATAAGAGTACCCAAGCACATTAACTCCGCTCTCTTTTTCAAGGTTCAGAAACGTGAGTACAGCAGACCATTCAGTTTTCGCTCGCAAGCTCCAATCCGCGAACGCCCACTTAAAGAAAACCGATGACTTCAATGCATTTATAGGCGACTGCATCAACATTGGCCTACAGATGGCAGCTGCCAAGCATGGTCATGACTACATCCAGAAGGCCGACCAGATTATGACACCCATCATTCGCGCAGGCGTGGACTATACAAGTCACAAGATTTCTTGCCCGTTGGATTCTAGGCATTCGGTAGATGACTTCTTGTCGCA
>CALKXO010000158.1 GCA_938003615.1 uncultured Pirellulaceae bacterium
GTCAGCGCGATTCCCACAATAAGGGTAAGCGATAACACCAGCAATTTCTCAACGCGTTTTCCTTTGCTGACCATAAAAACCCCGACGACACCGGCTGCCACCAGCAGTCCCAAAATCCCCTGCAGCAGATACCACATTTGCCGATACGGAATTGGCGGTTCTGCTTGGAACGTGGTCGCCGATTGAGTGTTAAAGATGATCGCCCAAGTAAACAAAGCACCGATCGCCGCGACGACGATGCCACCGATCAAGCGTCCACCGGAAGCTTGCAAGCGAAAACGCAGCATGTGAGCTGAAGTCAAATTCAGCAGCAGCAACACAATTAGGGTAAACCCACTGGGGATGACAAAGGATCCCGGTACAGGGTCAGCATCGGGGAACCAACGCTGAACCACGATCGATTGAAACGGGACTTCCACCATCGCTGAACTGAAATGCTCGTTCTTGATCTCCCACATATCCCGATTGGACTGCTGAAGCGTGATCAGGAACGTCACCAACACGCTCAAGGCCAGTAGTACAACGGTCAGTCTCAACGACGACAGCGGCGCGAGGATCGCTTGCGCGAGATCCGTGGCAGTCAGCGTCGCGCCTTGGTCGGTGGCATGGTTGCGAGATTGTGGGATTGAGTCAGTAGCCATGTTCATTCCAGTGTTGGCTGTTTTTTGGAAATGCAGCACTTAAAAAAATTGCGGCGTCTATTGGTTCGCTTGCTCGGGTTTAGCTTTTTTAGGTTCAGCCGTTTTAGCCGTAAAAGTAAAGTCGCTCAGGAATTGGTCAAAGAGTTCCTCATTTTCACGCACCAAGGTACGTTTACCCATCATCTTGAAGAACCAAGCAAGATCGCCGTTCTTCACCATCACGCCGATCAGCCCCTGATCAGAACCATCATGGTCCTCAAGTAGCTCAATACGCTTGCCTTCAATACCGCTGACGGTGACCGCTTGCGTCTCTTCTAGCATCTTAGCATCGTCAATTTTCTCTAGGCCAACCGATTGCCGCCAGAAGTTGACATTGTCGTTCCACTTATTAATCGCGGTCAGTGGCACAACAGAAATTTGCACTTTGTCGTCATCGTTTTCTTTGACAAATCGAGCCACCACCATCGGCGAAGTCTTCCCCAGTTCAAAACCAGCCGGTGGCACCAGATCGAATTGAGGTGGACCAGTTTCTGTGGCGACCTGTGGTTTTGCAGGTGGCGTTTTGGGGACAAGTGGAGCCTTGCCACCGCCTGCACGATTCATAAACGGTGCTCCCATACTTTGGCCGGAAGACATACCCTGCTGATCGAACAACAAGTACTTGCCGCCTTGGCCTGTTTTACTTTCAAAATTCTCATCAACATTGTCCGCCGTTGCCGCCGGCAGCCCCAATTGACTGGCGCGCCAACGATTAACGTTGCTAAGTAGATCTTGTTGGCCACCAAGTTTGGAGATGCGAATTTCAATCTCCGATTCGGGCATTTTGATCGTCGCAAACCTAAACGGAGCAGGAGGTCCGGTCGTCCAGCCTTCTGGCAATTCCCACTTGGGTTGCTCGTTACCGCCGGAAACATCGAATTTCACATCGTCAATAAACTTCTGCCACTTCGGTTCGGCCGCTCCTACTTCGTCCGGCGCACCGCTGATTTTGAAGAACCATGCTGCATCAGGACGCTGGAACAGCGCGACCACCATGCGCGTCGGCGAACCGACACTAGCAGGAGCCGTGGATGGCTGCCCCATCGCAGCTGATTTGCTCCTTGGACTCGAATTGGAGGAAGTCAAATCTGCCGAATCGCGAATTCCGTCCAACCCCGATACTTCCTTGGGGATCTCGTGGACGATAATGGCGTCGTCAGGTTTGCAGCCGCCGGCTGCAACCATCACCGTGAGCACTATAGAAAGGGCGGTTCGCATCTTTACCAATTCGTTTTGGGGGAGCTTGTGTTCTTGAGGTGTTCCGTCAGCGAAATTATCACCCACAACATGGAACTCAACAGCCCAAACAAGGATTCGACGACAAAATGTCGCAATGCCGGTTTTGAGAGAAAATCCGTTGAAAACCGGGGAGTCCAACCCCGTGACCGTTCTTCGCTTTGGACAAAACCAGACTGATCTACCTCCAGCGGCTCGGGAGTGACGTAGTTTTTTGAAAACTGGTACGTTTTTCCGAAGGCATAACCCCTCGGTTGAAGTCGTAAACCTGCGGCTTTCGGTGCCAATTTCACATCCATGTTTCGTCACAATCCATCTCGCGCGAAAATCCGATGAAACTACCACAAATGCCAACGCTCAATGTTTCCAGTCTCTGGCAAATCACATTTTGTCTGCAGCGTGTGCCAATGCTTTAGATTCCCAACTGCCCTCGATGCCGCGCCTGAGCCGATTGAGCGCACGGAAAAGAAGGTCGAGTTTCAGTGCCGGCGCTGTCATGAAGATATGACCGTCGGCACTTTATACGGTCGCACCGATGTTTGTTTATGCGATGGCTGCCGCGGGTTCGTGATTGACAATCAATCCGTCGGTTCTCTGATCGAAGACCTGCGAGCAGAATACAGTGGCCCAGATGATCCGCCCACACCGATGAACCCTGACCAGTTGGAGATCCGGGCGCTTTGCCCTGCCTGCGGAGATGCCACTGAAGCCCACCCATATTACGGGCCTGGCAACTGTGTGCTCGATACTTGCCGACACTGTCAATTGGTGTGGTTTGACCTTGGCGAACTGGATCTAATCGTCGGCGCTCCGGGTCGTCGATCAAAGGTTCGTCAAACTTTCGACACCTGAGCTATGACTGAAGTTCGACGCCAGACTGGGCAACGTCGCGCGGATCACCCACTCTTAGAAACAGTTCTAAAATAACTTCCCGATTTGGAATTTTGTTGAAGTGGGATTCGCCAGAATCCTACACCGGAAATTACTTCGGGACAAATCCTTAGTTCATCCCAAGACTGTCGATGAACATTTTCATGATGCCACTGGAGACGACTTCGTCATCTGGCATCCACAAATTCTGAGCTGTTCCGTACGCCACGATAGTACCTAGAAACAACGTAAATGCGGTCAGTGCCAATCCACCGATCTGCCACTTACTGTAGCCAACCTCTTCGGCCGCAATTCCTCCAGCAGCCGCTGCCGCCATTCCTGCGGCGCCGACGCCAACCATACCGGCAGCCGCCGGATCGTAGGCATCGCCGTCATCAAAAGACTGATCCGCAAAACTATCGCCGCTCAATACGGTTGCGGCCGAGTCATCAGCGTAAATTTCCGACTCCGCCAACGCGATCACCTGAGACCCACTGGAATCGTCGTCATCATCCAATGACATTTCATGCGGTGTCAGGTTGAAATCATCTTCCTGCATCAACGTCGCCGAATCAGCATCGGTAACATCATCCACCAAAACAATGTCGTCATCTTCGGGCAACTCAAGTTCGTCAATGTCGGAACCTCCGAGCTCAAGAGGCTCGTTGC
The DNA here is from genome assembly GCA_938003615.1 of uncultured Pirellulaceae bacterium. Classification (GTDB taxonomy): domain Bacteria; phylum Planctomycetota; class Planctomycetia; order Pirellulales; family Pirellulaceae; genus Mariniblastus. Next base: position 3,456 of record CALKXO010000158.1, read on the forward strand.
CCAACGCGATTCCACTTTCGTTGGCACTTAGCGCGATACCACTTTCGTTGGCTTCAAGCGTCAATTCGCCGCTGGAATCACTGTCTTCCAGCACCATGTCGCCGGACTCTTCAAACTCGCTGCTGATTTCGCTGCTTTCAAATGAAGCACTGTCAGCAAGATCCAGATCGTCATCGAATAAATCTTCATCGCCCGCTAACGACAGGTCATCATCGTCACCGCCAACCAGTTTCCCTGTGCTGGGCGCTCCAGAAGAAGGCTCCTTATTGAGCAAGTCATCGCCAGTAGCACTTGGAGAATCAGGCGACTTAACTTCGGAAGCCAGTTCAAGGCTACTGCTACCGAAAGACAGATCATCATCTCCATCAAGCACTGAATCATCAGTCAGCTTGAAGGAGTCGTCACCGTCAGATTTCAACTTCAACCCAGAATCTTCTAACTTTAAATCATCCGAAGAATCAAACAGGGACAATTCGTCATCCTCTTCGTCGCCCTTATCAAGCAACATGTCTTTGGAACTGTTCTTAACCAGCAAGCCGCTTTCGGCGAGGTCGATCACGTCATCTTCATCGTCTCCGCCAGAGAAAATATCCGAAGACGTTCCGCCATCCTTACTTCCCAGAGGAGTCTGAAACAACTCAACCGAGGAATCATCCATCGCGATCGAATCGGAATCAGGTTCCATAAAAAGATCTTGTGATGATTCGTCTAGCCCCAAATCCAATTCCGAAGAATCGCCTTCGTCTCCGCTAAGGCCGAGCACTCCGGCGATCCCATCAACCGTTAGACCTTCCAACGAAGAAATTGAGAGCCCCATGTCGTTTGCGACACGCTCAAGTTCCGACATTTTAAATTTCCAAGTGGAACCGTCGCGGTAACCGAATACTTCATTGTTGCTACGAAGTTCATTCAGTTTTTCCACAGACAAGCCAAGAATCTTGGCGGCTTCTTCCATTGGAATTAGTTTTGACATCGTGGGGTGACTCCGGTTGACTGGTGTTCTCTGGCGTTGGATCGCTGGGAAAA
>CALKXO010000159.1 GCA_938003615.1 uncultured Pirellulaceae bacterium
TGTACCGGGGGTTCGAATCCCTCACCGTCCGCTTACAGTAACAGAAAAGGCATTTGCAGATCATGCAAATGCCTTTTTTCGTACAAGCAGAGGATTCAGCAACCTCTTGTAGGTTTAGCAGCAAAGATGCGCCCGACAAAAAAACAGATCTAAAGGCAGATCTTAAGATGGGATAGGCTTCCAGCGTTTCCAGCCTGTCAAAATTGTTTTAAGAATGACAGGCTGGAAGCCTATCCCACCACTATTTGGCTTTCCGGCCGCTGATCAAGTACTTCACCAGATCGCTGAGCCCTGAATAAGTGAAGTTGGGATCGACGTAGTGATGCAGGACGTAAAACCCAAAGTAGTAGAATCGGCAAAATGCCCAGATACAAATCGCCAACAATAAGAGGTTGGACCAAGTGAACGCATTGGCGAGAAGCGTTCCGCCGCTAATCAGTCCCAAGGCAAGAAACAGTACGCCTTTAATCTTGATCGCCAGTCCACTTTTTAAATCACTCAAGATTCTCTCAAGATTCTTCTATGACGTCTCTTCTATGACGTTTCTTCTATGACGTCTCTCCTTGCTGTGGCTTTCTCCTAATTCCATCTACTTGCTGTTCTTTTTCGCGCGAGATTGCCAAGGGAACTGCGCCGCATTTAGTAATACTTTTTGCTGATTGAACCGCGCGATATATTTGTAGATCGCTTCGTTGGGACGTAGGAGCGTTGCGCCCTCTTCGGCCACCGGCAGATCCAATTTGTACAGATCTTGCTGAGCCCAACGTTCGGTCGCGTCAGACGCCTCCGACGGCGGTCGATGCTTCGCCATGACTTTGTAAATCGCTTTGGATTCTTTGGCCGATCCCGATTCTCCGCCCCAGATCATCATCGTTGGAATGTGCCATGTATTTTTCCCTGACAGCAGTGGTACCTTCACCATCTGACTGAGAGAGAACGTCTTGAACTTACGTTTCGGTGACACCAGCAACAAGGACTGCACATCCTTGCCTTGCTTAAGTCGTCCCCGACTTTGGTAGCTCCAGTCTCGTAAAACCCACGCGGTTGCGACAGGGCACATATCTCCCACTGCCAGAACCGACAGCATGCTGATGTTCAGTTTCCCCTCATTGTTGTACTGCATCAAAAATCTTTTGCACGCCTCCAGATCCTCCATCATCGTTTCCACGTCCGCCTTACTAAAGTCGGAGTAGTCAACGGTTTGAGTTTGGTTGGCGATCGTAGTACTACGTCCGTGGCCGCGTAGGTCCGGAACCAAAACGGTGTGTCCGACCGACTGAAGATGGCGAGCCAACGGGGCGAGGTCTTGCTTTGAACCACCCCAGTCGTGGACCAGAATCATGGGGGAAATCATCTTCGATTCGTCTGCGTTTTCACTGTTGGCCGACATGAACAGCGTGCAAGAAAGATTGATTCCGTCGGTGCCCGGCTGCCGCGAAGTCACCACCACGATCTCAGGTTCAGGCAACTCTTCCTCGGATTTGGCGTCACCTTGCTTTACACCGTCCTTTCGGGCCGGCATCCCGTTGGCAGCTTTCGTTGTCGGCTTCGCGCGCCGAACTGGTTTGTCGAAAATATCGTCCTTTTCTTTAGGTGTCTCTTTCGCGCTAGATTTTTTCGCAGCAGGCTTTGCACTGGTCTTTTCGGCAGCCTCCTCAGCTTCCCTAGACGCGCTTCCGGATATAATGCTCTTCTTCTGCCGCTGCGCCGAAACGTCTTGGGGAAGTAAAAAGCAAATGAGAAAAACGAAAAGTGATAAAACACGAAACATAATGGCGCTACCTGTATTGAATAATCCAATGGGCAGTCCCATTTTATCGCCAAACGCCGCCAGAATCCACAACCAGAGCACCACTGATCACCGCGCGTCTGGTGATCTCACCGCCAAACAGGGCGTTTTGCGCCTACAAGTGGCTCAAGTTCTGCCGCACCTACGTTTGACTGCTGGCCGAAAGCTGCCGATAAAGAAAAAATAGAGTAAAGTAATTAGTCGAGGCGTACGGCTCATATTCTGGGTTCCGAGATCCGCATTCCGCAATCCTCAGTGAAAAACGTGATCAAATATCTTCGTCGAATATGGCAGATCCGAACCGGACGGGTAGAAACCCCGTTCGATGGTGGTGTTCCGTTCTGGATCATCAGCCTGATCGCTCATCTGGTTTTGATTCTGTTTGTCGCGACATTGATCATGCCAAGCGTCGAGGAACGCTCGCTGTTGAACTTATCGGCGACCACCGAACCGTTGGAAGTGATCGAAAACGAAAACATAATTCCCGACGTCGAATTTGACGACATGCTGTCGGATGACTCGGGAGCGGTCGGCGAATCGGACGTTTCCTTGGAAGAAGCCGATTTAGCGATGACAGTCATCGACATCCAAAATGACGCTCCCCTCGAAGATTTGGATCTGGACTTTTCTGAAGACGGTTTGCTGGCCACCGGTATCGACGGCATGGAAAACGGCGCCGAAGCGTTTGCCGAAATTGCGACCAAGGGCAATGCTGGAACCGCCGTTGCTGCAGCCTCGGGTGCCGTCGATCGCATCAGCGAAGAAATCATGCAGTCGCTGGAAAGTAATAAAACACTGGTCGTGTGGCTGTTCGATCAGTCGGGCAGCTTGCTGGAACAGCGCACTCAAATCATGCGGCGGCTGGACAAGGTCTATCAAGATCTCGAAGCATCTGGACTGTTGGGCAATCAAGATCAGACGCAATTACAGAACCAACGGCTGCTGACTGATGTGATCGCCTTTGGCAACACGGTCACTCCGATGCTCAAACAACCGACGGCGCTTTACGAAAAAGCCAGCGCGGCGATAGGTAAAATTGAATTAGACACCACCGGTGTCGAAAAAGTGATGGAGGCCGTCACGACGGCAGCCAACAAATACAAATGGATGCACAAGATTGATTCGGCCACCCAAAAACGCAAACGTAACATCCGCTTCATCATTGTTTCCGACGAGGCTGGCGATGACGGCGATCGTACTGATATGGCTGTTAAGCTCTGTCGCGCGAACCAGATTCCAGTGTATGTGATCGGCGTACCGGCTCCCTTTGGTCGACAGCAGACGGATGTGAAATGGGTCGATCCTGATCCGAATTTTGACCAGTCGCCACAAGTTGCCAAAGTGAAACAAGGTCCTGAGTCTCGCATGCCGGAGCGTCTTCAACTTGATTTGACGGGCTACGTCGGAGATCTGGAAATGATTGATTCTGGCTTTGGTCCCTTCAATCTGACGCGTCTATGTTACGAGACAGGTGGGATCTACTTTGCCGTGCATCCCAACCGGCGCTCCACGCGCGGTGTGCGGTGGAATGAAGTTTCCAATTACTCAGCGTTTCTTCGGCACTTCTTTGATTCCGAAACGATGAAAGCCTATCGACCGGACTACATCTCGCAAAAAGCCTACCAAACGGCGTTAAAGGAAAACCCTTTGCGTTCTTCTTTGGTGCGGGCTGCAGCGTTTACGTCAGCCGGAACTTTGGCGACGCCTCGACTGCGATTCCCAAATTTTGACGAAGCACAATTTGTCAACAGCGTCAGCCGAGCTCAGCGCGACGCCGCCATCATTGAACCGAGGCTGAACCAGCTGTTTGAGATTTTAAGAGCGGGCGAGCCGGCGCGAGCCGAGGAATCGTCACTCCGTTGGCAAGCGGGATTTGACCTCGCGATCGGCCAAGCGCTCTCCGCGAAAGTTCGCGCTGAAACCTACAACATGATGTTGGCTATGGTTAAAACAAGTATGAAATTTGAGCCACCAAAAAACGAAGACACGCCTCGAAATAATACGTGGATACTAAGACCGGCAGACACCGTCACCACTGGAAGCCGATCAGAGAAAATGGCCAACAAGGCAAGAACGTATCTGCAACGAGTGGTCGATAAACACCCAGAAACGCCTTGGGCAATGATCGCTCAAAGGGAGCTGAACATTCCTATCGGTTGGCAATGGCGGCAGACATACACCGAGCCACCAGAAATGCGACAGCGGCAACCTCAGAATCCACCGTCCAACAATCCCAACCCTAATCCGGGGCAGCAAATGCGAAACCAGCCGCCTCCCCGACGAGCACCACCTAATCTTTAGGTTGCTTCTCTCACGCTAGGGGTTGGCCAACGCTAGGTGGGGGTTGCAGACAACTTGCGACCGCAGCGCGAATCTAAGCGCTAGGGCATAAGTTTTCAGACACATTAACCATCTTGGCTCTAGTGGTTTGTCAGGAATAAAACTTAGTGTTGGAACCTGACGGCTCGCGCCGTTACGCTACGAGTTTTAAGCGTCAGGGCGTAGGCCAAATGGCACTCACTTTAGGCTTCTTTCAAACCCGCAACTGCCACTAAACTTGTAAGCCGGCTCCACGTTAGCACCGGTCGCCGGCAAGTCACATTTCGAGAGCGGCCGTCATCCGTTCAACGCAACCGTGGCTATCGCCAAAACGGCTAACAGCTTAATCTGCTTTGGAGCGCTGAATTGCCCTTCAATTTGTTAGCCGTTTGTACGGCCATTAGGCGCAAGCACTCCGGTTTGGCGACCCCTAACATTAATTCTAGACAAAGCTCTAACCACGGTTCCTTTTCCAATTGGAAACTCATAGGCGGGTGCTTAGTGATTCATAATCGCATCAGATGCGAACGAATCGAGGTGGTCATGTTCGCAGAACTGGTTGGCCAAATGGATCACCAACTGGCCAAGATACATGGCCTCGAATTGCCGGTCGGTTGTCTGGATCGCCGGTCGACCTGTTTTGGGAAATTCGAAAATCTTTGGCCCGTAATGATGGTCGATCTGACCTTCTTTTTGGATGTTGTAAACCGTTGCGGTAATATCTGCGCGGCCCTTAAACATCGTCGATCCCTCGTGAATCGTATAGGAAGCGATGTCAACGGCGACGACCGCATCGACGCCAATACCTTCCCCAAGGGCAACGAAATCGCGTTCATCCCAGCCATGAGTGTCGATCCACTCTTCAACTTTGGTGACTGGCACAACGCTGCTTTCTTTCAGCCCACGTGCGAGCTTAATACTGAGCGCGTTGGAGACGGAGTAGGTCAATGGATCAGGTCCGTAGGCAGAAGCATCTGAAACGCAAACCACTGCGATTTTCTTTCCCTCAAGCCCATCAAAATCCGCCGGCATGGTGTGGCCTTTGATCACGTACATCAACTGGGTCATCATCCCCGTACAACCGGGAAACACGACCAATGCCGAGGCCAACAATAGCATGATGGATAGACGTCGATTCAATGATTGATTCATGGCGTTGGACTTAAGGAAAGGACCGAACTCGGAACAATCCGGTTTGTAAACCCGGAAGTGAGGACGTTAGAGGTTTGTTGCGCTCCTAGCAATGTCAGTTTCGCTGGCCCAACACGTGCGTTTTTTTGGGCGCAATTTCACCATCAGCACGGTGCGTTTTGAAACATTGGTCGTTACCACAAGTCTCCCTGATGAACTAAGGCGCGATATACCGCAACAAATTACGAAATGGCTGGCCGTCGACGTAGGCCGTCGGCTGACCAATCAACCCTTGTCCCAAATAACTTCCCGGCGGCATGTTGCGGAACTGAAGCAACGGAGTGTACTTCCCCGATCCCGTCAGCAACGTGCTCAACATCGAACCTCCTGCGCCGGTGCCACCAAATTGAGGCACGCCTATATTTGGCTGAAATTGGTAGCCGGGAATTTGTGGCACTTGATATCCCGGATTCGAGACCGCCGCTGCCTGTGGATTAATACCATAGGGCTGATAGGCGGGCGGTTGTGTCTGACACGCAACGCAGCAGTTCTGCGCCACGCGCGCCGCAGGTGCCCTAGTATTGAGCGCTGGCACAGAATTGGCCGCAACGGCCCCCGACTGGTAGCCTTGGTAGCCAGCGAAATTACGGGTTGGATCGGCATAGTTTGGCCCACAATTGCATGGTGCAGTTGCCATCCCCCGATTCACCGCACTGCCGGTCGCTGCCTGCGCCGGCAAACCGCCTCGCAATTGCGCAACGCGGGCGGCCGGAGCTTGGGCGGCGGGCATACGCGCGGCGGAATTGGCGGATTCTGTATTTCCCAGATCGCCGGTGGTGCGATCTCGCACGCCGACGCGCTCGAATCGTAGTTCGGCCTGTTGATCGCTGGCAAAGCCACTGCCGGCGTTTGTTCTGGCGTTTGCTGTTGGTGGTGAAGCAGCCCCTGGATAGGGATAGGCTGCCGCGTCAGTGCCGACCGACTGAGCTTGCCGATAAAAACTGGTCGAGGATTTCGAAAAATTCTGATTGAAGCCCGTTTCGCGCCTAGCCATAGCGTTCTTCGACACGTCGCTGGGCTGATTTACCCAAGAACGTTTTTGCCCTTGGCTGGTGTGAGACGTAATCGAGCCGCCCGACTTCAGCGGTCTGGTCGAACGGATATAGTCCATCGGATGGCTGTCTTGACCATACGATGATGGGGCAAGAAAAAGAGCGATGGCGCAGACGGTCATCGTTCGAATAATCGAAATGTACAAAAGCTGGAGGGGCATGGCGATCTCTGAGCAGGAACCGGTAAGAAAAGTGACCAGTGGGGTCTTTTCCAACACCGTCAGTTACCAAAAACGACGGGCCAAGCCAATGTCGTTACTGCTAGCGGGACTTCACTTCGAGATACATTACGGCGGTCAATTTGCCAGATTTCGCTGTTCTGGATTTTGTTTTTTGATGGTCCATCCCAACCATCCAACAGCGACCGTCATCAAAGGACTGACGTAGTTAAAAACACACCACGGAGCAAACGCCAGCACTGACACGCCCAGCACGCCAGCTTGAGTTGCACCACAGGTGTTCCATGGCACCAACACCGAGGTGACCGTGCCAGCATCCTCCAAAGTTCGGCTGAGATTTTCCGCGGCCAGTTCCCGGTCTTCGAAACTCTCTCGAAACATGCGTCCTGGAACAACGATCGCCAGATACTGATCCGACGCTGTGATGTTCAAAAACACGCAAGTCCCGGCAGTTGATGTGATCAGGGCTCCGCTGGATTTGGCCGCGTGAACCAGCGGCTCGGTCAGTCGCCGCAGCATACCGCAGGACTCCATAACGCCTCCAAAACACATCGCGCACAAAATCAGCCAGACCGTATTGAGCATGCCGGCCATGCCGGATGAATTCAGTAGCTCGTCCGCCGCTTCATTGCCGGTGACCAACTGCACGTCGCTGCTGAGCGCGGTTGTGCAGGTGAAATACGCGTCGCGCAAGTAGTTGCCAGAATCTCCGGCAACGGCGCGAATAATATCGGGCTGAAAAACCACGGCCGCCAACGCTCCCAAAACGGTGCCGGTGAATAGCGCCACCACGGCGTCTACCTTCAGTATTACCATCACCATGACTACCGCTGGCACGACAAACAACCATGGAGTCAGATTGAAATTTCCATCAATCAACTGGGAAAGATTCTGCCGCGTATCAGATTCAAAATCCGTCTGATACCCAGCACCTACGTAACCAAACACGACTAACGCAACGAGAATACTTGGAACTGTGGTCCACAGCATGTGTCGAATGTGCGTAAACAGGTCCGCTCCAGCCATCGCGGCGGCAAGATTAGTGGTATCCGAAAGCGGCGAGACTTTGTCGCCAAAATAAGCTCCTGAAATGACTGCTCCCGCGGCCATCGCTGGCGAGATTCCCATTGATTGGCCAATGCCGATCAACGCCACGCCGACCGTTGCGATGGTTGACCACGAGCTTCCTGTGGCCACCGATACGATTGCACAAACCACCACCGACGCAATTAAAAACCACTGAGGTGAAATGACTTTTAGGCCATAGTAGACCATCGCGGGAACGATACCGCTGATCATCCAAGTACCGGCAAGGGCACCGATAACCAGCAGCACAAGAATCGCCGGAGTTGTCGCGCTGATCGATTTCACAATCCCCACCATTATTGAGGCGACAGGTACGCCGAAGAAGCGTCCCAAAATCGCTGCAACCGCGGCAGACATCAGCAGCACGATCTGATTTGCGCCACCGGTGGCGTCATCGAAGATCCGCACATTGATCGTCAAAAACATGATCAATACTGCGATGGGCACCAGCGCTGCCCACAGCGGAACGTTATTTCGAGTTTTGTCTTCCATGATGGACTCGTTAAGCCAAGGGACACTGTCATCATATCAGAAAGTGATGCGCGTGGCGTAAGCTTCCAGCTTGCGAATTCTAAGGCGTTTACGCGCCTGTATGCTGGCAAGCAGGATGCTTACCCCACGTTCAAGTTTGGAACAAACTTTACGCGATCGGCAGCCAAAAAGAAAACTCCGTTTCACCAACCTGCGAATCGCTCCGGAAGCTAATTTCGCCTTGATGCAGTTCGATAATTCGCCATGCCTTCGACAAGCCAAATCCATGCCCGCGACCGGCCTCTCGTCCGGAGTAGAAAGGATCAAACAGATGGCGTGCCGCTTGATCGCTGAGCCCGGCTCCGTTGTCCGATAGGCGAAAAATCAGTTTCTCTTCAACCGCAGAAACCCGCAGTTCAATCGCTGGGATATATTTTTCACTCCGGCCGCCTCCACGAGCCATTTCGATCGATTCTCTTTCCTTGATCGCTTCATAGGCGTTCTTTAAAAGCGCTTCTAGCACGACCGAAATCTGGTTGACGTCAATTCTGGCTTTATCCACATCGACGCCCAAAACCACTCGAATTAGGTCTCCATCGGGGTTGCGCCGACGCACAATCTCCCGGACCATTAGTCGAATGTCAGCCTGTTGGAAAACTGGTGCCGGCGGATGCGCGAACAGCATCATGTCGGAGATCATATCGTGAGCCACCATCGCCTGAGCATAGATGCGGGTTAGACGTTGCTTGCGGTCGCAGTCCTTCTCCGATCCGATCAAGACCTGAGCTCCGGTCGCGATATTAGCCAGCGGGTTGTTGATCTCGTGACTGGCTCCGTAAGCCAGCTGTTTCATGGCGTCAAGTTTTTCCTGTTGCAAACGCGCTGCGAACAGCGATTCAGATCGCGCGTTGGTAACCGCCAACCGCAACAGCGCGCGTACGACTTTGACCGAGTCAGTCGTCTCAATTGAAAAATCTGATTTTCGCCAGCGGTCGCTGGAGAGGCTATCCACACAGCCCTCGACAAAATCTTTAGTGGCAAACGACTTACCGACCACTTGTTTTATCCTACGTCCGGTAGCTTTGTCGCCGGCGACTAATGTTTTGAGCGCCCGTTTCATCTGCCGAGCAGATCTAGCCTGCAACCAATCGCGGTAGGACTTTCTAAGATCGGCTTGTTTGCGTCCACTCGTTTTCCAAGCTTGGATGCTTTTCTTTGTCGCCAACGCGTCAGCAAGGTTTTCGGCACTCCACAGAATCAGCCGTGCCGCACTTTCGGCGCGTCTATCATACTGCTCAAAGAAGCGACTGGCCGCAAACAAAAACAAGGCTGGACTGCTCCTCAACAGCCGGCCCCACCGCCAAAACTGGTCAGGCGACAGTGCACCAGTGGTGGAAGCGGGAAGGAGCATTCGGCCCGACACTCCCGGAGTGTCAGGCACGATCATGTCTAAACGACAGACCTCCAAGAAATCCCGGGCAGGACAGGGCAGTCGCGCGTTCGATTGGCCCGCAATAGAGACACCAATGGAGAACATAAGTGTTAAAAGAATCGCTCAAGGATGATGTTACAAAGAAGGCGTGCAGACCGAAGCTTCGGTGGCACGCCCAAGACTGGTTCAATTTTAGTTCGGCTGCCCAGCGATGGAAGCAAACCTTTCCGGTTACATTAAAATAGGACCAATCGCCAAGAATAGAACAATCGCCCGACAACCGGACAACGCAATTAGGCGTTGAGCGCGCGTGAAGCGTAATCTAGAACACGCGCACTTCCCCGTAGAGAGATTGTCTCCCCACCGACGGGGCTTCCAAAATCACTACGAAATTGACCACCGCTTTGATCTGCGTAAGGCTAACACTCAAACTCCGGAGAGTTCCGAGACTAACCTGCGGCCGAGACTAACCTGCGGCCGAGTTCGATGTTTCCATCTCAAGCATCTGACATCCGAGGTCCACTAGTCGCTCTACCGAAAACGGCTTCTGCATGAACTCGTTGGCGCCAGCGGCAATCAAATCCGCGACCTTGTCCTGCTCAACCATTCCCGAGATACAAATGATCTTCACGGATTTCATGGTGTCGTCGCCACGCACGCGTTTGCAGACTTCTTTGCCGTTAATATCAGGCAACATCACGTCCAGTACAACCAAATCAGGACGGAACTCTTTTACAAGCATTCCCGCCCCAAAGCCGTTGTTGGCCGTTTTGATTTCGAAACGCCCGTCGCGTGCGAAGGCGTCCAACATCAATTCAACCAACTCTTCATTGTCGTCGACCAGCAGAATCTTCCGCTTGCCGCTTTCAAGGGCTTCGGTCGGAATCCCGTTCTCTTTCATAAAAGAGAAGAGGTTGTCGCGCGGAATTCGACGAAAGCGACTGCCGGGTACCCGGAAACCCTTTAAACTTCCGTTGTCGAAACAACGAATGATCGTCTGCTGGCTGACCTTGCAAATCTTGGCCGCCTCGCCTGTCGTAAAGACTGTTTTCTTAGTCATGAAACCATCCTCTCCCTAGGTGGTCGGGAAACGCGGCATGGCTGCCACTATCTTCATGATCCCAATCACACTTTGATATGAATACAAATGCCAAAGCTGACATCTGCGTTAGTGATTCACTCCGTTAATCTTGAACGAGGGCGATTTAGGTAGTTGCCGGGAGCCGCTTTGGAATCTATCGCAATCGTCTCAAATTACGATGCTGTTGTATCCAACTGAAACGATGCAGCCAGCGGAAACAACCGCTTCTCCCGAGCTTGCCGAAACTGCCAACGCGACGGATTATATCTAACCTCCATAACCGGTCAAGATTGATTGGATGGCCCAAAACGCGGTGTACACGGGTTTTGAGTAGAGCTAGCAAAGATTATAAAAGAAATTCGCTTCCAGCAACGGCGCGTTGGCTAGACACTACGGTTAGCTTACATAGCCTAGGAATTACTATTCTCTGTAAGTTTAAATATCTCTACTTTTGGGCACACGTGCGTAACCTTCCTAGGTAGGGAGAGTTTCACCCGCACCGGAGCCTTCCAGCACTTTACCACCACTTCCAAACGTTACAGATCTATTTCCCGTGATTGATCAACACAACAAACCACCTCTAGCCCCTCATCCACCCCACTTCAACCGTTTGCCAAACCACGTCTCAATCCCCCATCTGCTGTTATCTGTTGCAGCGTGGAGAAATTGTTTGTTCGTGATGGCGTGGTTGCTACTGAGTGCTGGCTGTGGCACGACGACGAAGCGCGTCGCCACCGAACAGCTACTCATGTCTGATGCCGTAGACACCGCGATTTCAAAGATCGACTTTCAACACATCGCAAATCACAGTGTTTACCTAGACACCACTTATATTAAACCTGTTAAGACCCAGGGATTTGTTAGTTCCTTGTATGTGATCAGTTCCATTCGCCAACAACTGGCGGCGGCAGGTTGCAGGATCCAAGACTCACGTGCTGAAGCTGATATCATCGTTGAACCGCGTATCGGAACACTTGGGGCCGATGGGCATGAAGTCACCTTCGGTATTCCCAAAACGGGCGGGATTACGGCAGCCGCGTCAGCGATTGCAGGAAATCCGATCACTGCGCTACCCGAAATATCATTTGCTCAAACCAACGCCCAGTCCGGCGTGGCCAAAATCTACGTCTTCGCCTACCAGCGGCAGACCAAGGAACCACTGTGGCAGTCGGGCGTCGCTAAAGCGGAAAGCAACAGCAGTAGCACTTGGGTGTTGGGCGCTGGGCCCATTCAGCGCGGCTCCATATACAAACAGCCTCGTTTCGCAGGTCGTAAACTGAACCCGGTTGGCAAAGGAAAGGTGTTGCAATCCGGAATCATTGACCGAACCGTCCAATCGCAACCTCAATATTTCTACGACGACTCCAAAGTCATCTACGAGGCTCCACACGTCTTCGCGGCAGCGGCTAAACTTGATTCCAAAGCTTACGCCGCCGACAACAGCCAACTACTGCCATTGGAAAAGACGAAAGAGACGTTGCGGTAGACGAAGCGTCCTTCAAAGAGACGTCACAACGAACAACGTCCGCAAAAGATCTCGGGCAACGAGTCATCATTAACTCTCAGCTGTTCTTTGGATCGTTTTTCGGTGGCCGATCTCACCAGAGATTGGAAATTTTGCTCGTACGGCATCCAAAGTCTGGCGACTTCGGCGACTCTAAATTGACGCCGAAGATCTCAACTGAGTGGCATTCGGCGAGGGCCAAAACGGCAAAACGGCTAACCCCAAAATTGAACTTTGACAAACCGCTAGTGATTTGTTCCAACTTAAAAGTGGGGTAAGCATCCTGCTTGCGATCAAATAATCATGTAGATTTCGCAAGCTGGAAGCTTACGCCACTACGAGCCATCCTAAATCCAAGTTGGTACAAACCGCTATTCGCTATCTTCCTACTTGCGATCTTCTTCCTACTTATCTTCCAAGCGGATCATCACTTGTGTGATGTCGGCCGGAGTAATCCCGCTGATACGCTGCGCTTGATCAAGACTCTCTGGGCGGAAGCGCGAGAACTTCTCCTTGGCCTCTCGCCGTAAATGCGGCATCGCATCGTAGTCAAAGTTCTCTGGGATCTTCCGTTTGGCCAAACGCTTGTGGCGATCGATCGTCACTTGCTGCTTCTCGACGTAGCCCGCGTATTTCAGGTCGTACAAAACCTGCTGACGCGCATCCGGCGAAACTGGCTCCAGCTCAGGCGCATATTCGATCAAATGCTCCCACTGCGTCTCGGTACGGCGGAGAAACTTCTCCATCGAAACTTCGCCGGCGCGCTTGGTGCTGATCAATTTTTTGGTTTCCGTAATCTCCGCTTCCTTCTTTTCCAGCCGCTCCTTCCGGTCGGTTGAAATCAGACCGACACTGTTAGCCGTTGCCGTTAATCGGCGATCTGCGTTGTCTTGCCGTAGCAGCAAACGATATTCGGCGCGGCTGGTGAACATCCGATAAGGCTCATCCACGCTGCGCGTGACCAAATCGTCGATCAACACAGCCATGTAGGCTTTATCGCGATCGAGCACGAGTCCTTCCTTGCCGGCGAGCTTGAGCGCCGCATTGGCTCCCGCCATCAGCCCCTGAGCCCCCGCTTCCTCGTATCCGGTGGTGCCGTTGATTTGCCCTGCGAAGAACAACCCCGAGACGGATTGCGTCTCAAGGGTATTTTTCAGCTGGTCCGGCGGACAGAAATCGTATTCGACGGCGTAACCGTAACGCATGATCTGCGCATTTTCCAAACCCGGAATCAGTTTGAACATTTCGTCCTGAACGTCACGCGGGAGACTGGTTGAGATCCCGTTAACGTAAACCTCATGCGTACTATGCCCCTCTGGTTCAAGGAATAATTGATGCCGATCCTTGTCCGCGAATTTGACAACTTTGTCCTCGATCGAAGGGCAATACCGTGGCCCGCTTCCGTGAATTTGTCCGCTGTACATCGGTGCTCGATGCAGGTTCGCCTCGATCAATTTGTGCACGTCGGGATTGGTATAAGTAATCCAACAAGGGAGTTGTTCGAGCTGAAGCTTGTCCGTCATAAACGAAAACGGGGCAGGGTTTTCATCGCCCGGTTGGATTTCCGTTTTGCTGTAGTCGATGGTGCGACTGTTGAGACGCGGCGGCGTCCCAGTCTTAAAACGTTCCAAGCGGAAGCCAAGCCGGTTTAGTGCGCCACTGATCCCGGTTGTGGTTCCTTCACCAGCGCGGCCGCCGGCAATTTTGGACTCGCCCGTGTGCATTAGCGCTGAGAGAAACGTCCCGGTCGTCAGGATCACAGCATCAGCGCGGTATTCGACATTACCTTTGACCAAGACGCCAACACTTTTCTTCTGGCCG
>CALKXO010000160.1 GCA_938003615.1 uncultured Pirellulaceae bacterium
AAGTTGTCATCGGTAATTCCAACGGCTGTAGTGGCATCCACCAGTTGCGTCAATTGGTCAAACCCCTGACGCGCCATTTCATTCTTCGCACAGAGAGGTTCCAGTTGCTTGAGGATTTCTTGGTTGTTGCCTTTGATGGTCGTCAGCTTCAGAACTTCATCGACTTGAGCCGCAGTGGCGCCGGAGGTGTTCATCATTTCGGCGCGTACCTTGTCCGCGCCGATTTTGGCCAGTTTATCGAGCGCTCGCAACACCACCACACTGTGTTCCTTCAGATCGTTCTGCTCCAAAATACCGTTAAGCACTTTTCGATTGTTGGTGCGCACGACGAATTTCTCAAAACCGATCGCGCGCATCAGGTCGTTGATCACTAATGCTGTTTCGATATCGCTGGCCATGGACGTGGTGCCGATGGTGTCGAAATCGCACTGAACGAATTCTCGGTACCTTCCAGCTTGCGGTTTCTCACCGCGCCACACCGTCGCGATGTGGTAACGCTTGAACGGCATTCCCAGATCGTTACCGTGTTGAGCCACAAATCGGGCCAGCGGCACGGTAAGATCGAATCGCATCCCGACGTCACGTTTTCCATGATCCTGAAAACGGAACATTTGTTTATCCGTTTCATCGCTGCCTTTGCCGCACAGAATATCGGCGTGTTCCAGCGTCGGCGTGTCAATTGGGCAAAAACCGTAGCTGCGATAGACGGACCGGGCGATCTCCATCAATCGCTCGCGCGGAATCATCGCCTCGGGCAAGTAATCTCGAAACCCTTTAAGGGTACGGGGCACAATCATGTCAGTCGTTGTCGATTAGGAATGGAGTAGGTTTGGTTTTCAATCGAAGCTGTCAGTCAGTTCGGTTAAAAACCGAAGCTACAAAATGGGTAACTGCGTCGGGTCAGGGCAGGGCGTGCGAAACGTTTCAGCCGAATAAAAGATTGCGTTGGCGAACTCGTGAATCTGCTCAGGGGTTTCAAAGTATCGGTCATAGGTGAACGCGTCCTCAAATTCGCATTCGTCGGTGGTATATTCCCGACAGATCTGAGGTCGGGTGTGATAAATCCCGCACCGGTGGTCATCCAGCAAGTGTTTACAAGTCGTGTGGACTAACAAATACCACGTTGGGCCCTCGACAAAGATCGACGCGCGCTCATGTAGCAAATACCACCGCATAAAATCAAAATCGCGTTTGGTTTTGGGGGTGTCGATCGGCAACGCGAAATAACGACAACATTTGGCCGTGCAATGTTCACACAGGTTCTCACCTGGTGCCAACTGGTCACGATCAAAGGTAGGGGCAATTTTCAAATTGGGTTTTCGACTCATGGCCAATAAAGTCTATACTGCGGACCTGACATCAGAAAGCCTCCCACGGGTGCCATTTACCGCCCCGGAACCTCTCAAATCATGCCAATCTCAGTCACTACCACTTTGCAACTGTTGCTGATACTGGCGATCCCGCTGCTGGCCTTTGCGTGGATCATTCACAAGATCGAACGGTTGACTCAACGGCGACTGGCCGAACGATTCGGCTGGCGCAGCATTATGTGGACTGGTTGGCTGGGCACGCCCATCCATGAATTGAGCCACGCAGTAATGTGTCTGATTTTTCGGCATCGCATCGACGAGATCTCTTTTTTCGAACCCGATGAAGAAGCGGGCCGCTTGGGGTACGTCAGACATTCCTTTCGTCACGGAAAAACATTTGAAGAATTAGGAAACCTGTTTATCGGCATCGCGCCGTTGATTGGCGGATCGATCGCGTTGTCAGGATTGCTGTGGATGTTTTATCCTGACGCCGTCAACGTTGTTGGACAGGCGGTTCAACAAACGACCCGCGTCGATGCGATTCACGGCAACGCGTTAGATCGACTTGTCTCAATGACAACAGGACTGTGCCGCCACGTTTTTTCTCCCGAACACCTAGGCTCCAAGCGATTCTTTGGTTTTTTGTATTTGGTGTTGTGCATTGGTTCCCACATGGCTCCCAGCCGCAGTGACTACGCCGGTGCCAAACGGGGCGTCCTGATCTTTTTCGCCTTGATGTTTGGCGCGACGTTGATGTTGGCGTTCGTCATACAATACAATCCGCAATTGACGATGTGGATGGAGGCAGCGATCGGCGCGCTGGTGTCGTTGTTGATACTCACTGTGATTCTTTGTGCTGTGGCATCGGCGTTAGTTCATGTTGTTACGCACCTGTTCCCCGTGCGCTTCGAACATATCTGACTCAGCAAACAAGATGGCAAATGAGTGCATCTTCATCGCCAACGAATTTGATTCGCTTGGGTGTGCAATCCTGAGGACCGGTCTTTCCCGAGTGCTTCGTCAAAAAAACGGACCGGTCTTTCAAGCACCGAAGATCAACGTCGTTCGGAATGCACCGGTCATTCGGATCATAGATGCCAGCATGCAATGAATGCACTCTCGCCCACCCTCGGCCGATACTAACTACGGTACACAGTGATTCGAAGGATTCGAGACCCTCATGTTGGAGAAGCGGGGGCGCTGTCAAAACCGCATCGGATGTAGCTCAGATGTGGTCTTTTTGAATAGCACCCCAATTTCCTAATCCGCAACGACAGAGGTTCAGACGATGTCAAACCGAATCATTCGCGTCATCACCCGATCCGCCGATGGCAATATGCGAACTAAAGAGTTCGATTCTTTCGAAGCTATTGAAGCCTTACACGAACAGGTTGGCATCGATGACTGCAGCACAGACCTAGAACTTCGCGGAATGCCAATTTTCCGCGGCTTGGTGGGACCAATTCCCGACGGTAAAACGGCCGTTCGGTATGAATCACCCGAGGTCTTCGAAGTTTTGACCAAGGAGTGGACGAAGCTCAAAGCCAAACGTCGTCGCCGTCGCAGTGCCAAAGAAATGGCCGAAGCGGCGGCTGCGGAAGCCGAGGCGGCGCTCGCGGTTGGAGATGGCGGTGAACAACAAACGTCCTCCACACCCGCTCCGAAATTTCCTTTTGGTGCGACCGCTCCAAGATCCATCGCCTCATCGTCGGTGGCCAACAACTAGGTCTCGACAATCAAGTCGACTGAACGCATTTGCAAACGACGTTTGCATCGATCCAACAGAAGAAAACATCAACGCCGGCGCTGGAAAGCACGGCGTTTTTTCGTGGGGTTACTTGCATGAACATCCTCACCTCAAACAATGAGAACTGATGCTGCTTCATTGAGGTCAAACCAACGATTGACTGGCCAGAACCCAAGTCGCATAGGTTGCAGATCGAACGCCAGCAAACGGTGTTTTCAGCATTTGGCTTTGTTCCCCTCGGATTTTCACGGCTGAATTTTGTTAACCGTTATCGATCGCATGGGTTATAATTTTGAACGAACCATCTTTTGGATGTTTCGTACTACTGTCGGCATGGATGCACCAGCCAACCTGCGAAGCTGCTTTCTTTCGCGGACCGTTGCGACCCAACGGCCGGCAATTGCTTTACTGGGTTGTATGGATCACGCAGTCAAAGAATGAATTGATTTTTTTGACGGCGGCATAAACGTGATCTATTTTTAACCGGTCTGTTTTGTTTTGAACACGCACGAGTACATGTGTTCATGGGGCCGGTTCCTGATTGACTTTTCAACGTGCGTCTGCCTCGCTCCCCAAAAAAGTGGCATCGCACGCGGTGAGAGTCGCCTTCACTAGGAAAGCAACTTTTATGGATATGCTTCAGCCGATGCTGTTTGCCACGAAGAAAACAAACGCGCAGAGAACTGCCGCGCCTCGTTTCACTTCCAAATTCTTTTTAGCAACCTCCATCATCTTCATTTCTCTGACCGGCATCTGGTCAGCCAATGCGACTGCCACCCAACCACCCGTCCAGCCATTGGACGTTGAACAAGTTCTGCTTGAAGGCAAAAATCTGGAGCAGCAAGGCCTGTGGGGCGAAGCACTGGGCGTCTATCAGTCAGCCCTCAAATCATGGCCAGCAAACGAAATTGTCAAGACACGACGCGCTGTCGCACGGATCCACTACGATTTAGAACGCCGATATTCTGACGCCAGCTTCATTGACACCATTCACAGCACCGACGCTCAAACGGCGATGGGCGTGTACTCCGAAGTGCTGCTCAAGATTCAGTCATATTATGTTGACTCTCCCGATTGGGCCGACCTAGCCAGCTATGGCTTGACCAGTTTGGAAGTCGCCCTCACGACCCAAGAATTTGTTGATGAGAATCTGTCCGGCGTAACGCGTGAGCAGATTCAAGCTGAGATTCTACGAAATCGGAAGCTGGCTGATCAAACGACGGTCAACGACCGCCAAGATGCCTATCGTTTCGCCAACAACGTCTCTCGGTCGCTATCTCAAAACTTGGGACTCTCACCACAGGCGTCGACCTATGAGTTCATCTGTGGTGCGATCTCGGCATTAGATCCGTACTCGGCATTCATGTCATCCAACCAATACAGCGAAACGATGTCTCAAATTGAAGGCAACTTCGTTGGACTGGGCGTGGAATTAAGAACTCACGCCAACGATCTAGAAATTGTCAGCGTGATTCCCGGTGGCTCGGCCGACACGGGTGGACTGATTAAGGGCGACCGAATTATTGCGGTCGATCAGGTGCGTGTTGCGGAAGTGGGCAGCGAAAAATCAGCCGACATGCTCCGCGGCATTGAAGGATCCTATGTCCAGTTAGCCATTGATCGCGGCGAGGGACCAGTGCAACTTAACCTACAACGCCGGCGCGTCGAAATTCCAAGCGTCGATGGAGTTCAGATTCTAGACTCTCAAAACGGCGTAGGTTACATCCGGTTGACCAATTTCCAGAAGACCACGGCGCGTGATTTTGATAACGCCTTGTGGAAGCTACATCGTCAAGGGATGCGTTCATTGATCGTGGACGTACGCGGCAACCCCGGTGGACTGTTGTCGGCATCTGTTGAAATTGCCGACCGGTTTGTGACGTCGGGAAAAATCGTCACAACACGCGGCCGCAACACCATGGAAAACTACACGCATCGCGCCAATCTCGAACGCACGTGGAGAGTACCATTGGTTGTTTTGGTCGATGAGAACTCGGCCAGTGCGAGTGAGATCTTTGCTGCTGCCATTCGCGACCACAAACGCGGAAAGATCGTCGGCACACGAAGCTACGGCAAGGGCAGCGTTCAAGGAATCTTCCCGTTGAACGTTTCCGGTGGCGGCGTTCGCCTGACAACCGCAAAATTCTACTCGCCCAACGGTCAAGCGATCAGCGAGGTGGGAGTGCAGGCTGACTATGAAGTGGTTCAAGTCGGCAAATACAGCGAGCAAAACAAGGACGATGCGATTGATAGTGATGCAGGCATTGCAATGGGGATCAAAGCGGCTCGCCGCGCCCGCCCGCTGGTACTCAATCAAGCCATCGGTCAAGCACGTCCTGCTCAAGGTCATGCGATCGCCGGCCGTCAAACTCAGGCACCGCAGTAAGCCGAGTCGACGCAAAGACAGTTCCCGCGATTGGAAGGCAGCCATCGATTTGATGGCTGCTTTTTTTTGTCTGAATGCGTGCTGGTGAGCGGCAAGAGCATCGTGAGTCCTCAGTTTGGCCCAACTGCGCAATGAGAATCGCTCGCGTGTCGGGTTTGTATTTCGATAGCTTGACTCCTTCAACATCTTCGTTGAATTGGCTATGATTTGAAAAACTCACCAGCTGACGAAGCCACCGCCATGACTGAAGAACAGTTCTCGCCGTTTTTTGAACGTATCGAACGCCCCAACCCGGACAAAGCGGTTGATTTTCAACGTCATGGCCGACTGAAACATTTGATCTTTGGCTCGCAATTAAACGTTCCGCTACTGGAAAAACTCTGTCGCTCGGCCGATACGATCCGGACCATGGCCAGAACCGTCGATGGTCACCGCAGCCTTCGCAATCTGCTGGCGCACAAACGCGCGATGCTCTACTTCACTCAGCCCTCCACCCGCACGTTTCTGTCCTTCATGGCAGCCTGCCAGATCCTCGGGATTACCTGCAATGAAGTGCGTGACCCTAAAACGTCCTCTGAGGTTAAGCGCGAATCGCAAACCGATTCCGTCCGCATGTTCAGCAGCTACTTTGACGTGATCATCATGCGATCTCAGGTTGAGAAATTTGCCGAAGTCTGTGCTTATATGATGAACGACTTGGAAGAGACCGAACAGCGCTCTGTTCCAATCATTAACGCGGGTGCCGGATCGGACGAACACCCCACCCAAGCGCTTTTGGATATGTACACGATCTATCGTACTTTTCGGTTTCCGCAAAGCACTGCCCAAGAGTCCTCGCGTCTAAGTCAGCTCAAACGCGAGTATCCCGATCTGGTCTCCGGCCCTCAACAAAAAACGTATCTGTTCTGCGGCGACATCGCACGCGGCAGAACCGTGCGGTCGCTAGCCACGGTACTGGCTCAGTACCCGGGTGTCCGCATGTTCTTTGTCGCTCCCGATCACGATGCCCTAAGACTGGACAAAAAACTGGAATCCAACCTAATCGCCAGCGGCGTCGATATCCGTCAGTTCGGTAGTTTGGACGAAACGGTCGATGGCCAACCGATTCTTGCGCAAACGGATTGTGTTTACATGACCCGCATTCAGCGCGAGCATAACTCACCGGAAACGGAGACAGAACTCGCTGCCTTGGATCTTGAGCCGTTCCGGTTGACCAAGTCGCGCGTCAATCAGCTGAAATCATTTTCGGCCATCCTGCATCCCTTTCCGCGCGATCGAGTGGTGGGTGAGATTCCCACCGAGGTCGATCAAGACCCCCGCGCCCTCTATTTTCGGCAGGCCCGTAACGGCATGTGGGCCAGAGCAGCGTTGCTCGTCCATCTCTTCGATGCTTCAGAGGATTTGATTTACGCCCACAGCCAGAGCCTACAATCCAGCAGTTAGCCGTCCATTTCTACTGAACGCGATAGTTCGTCGGATTATGCCGAACAGTCCGGCTAGGCAAGCCATTTGTGCCGGTGATGCCCGCGCATTAATGACCGCTGAAACTTCTGCTAAAAAACAGGTATGCCTACACAGCGGCTGGCGTTTTTCCGATGCAACAAGGGAGATCTAGAGTTCCTGCGAGCCGGGATATCTTCCGCGTTTTGCCTAAATTCGTTGACACCCTTTTCAGTCGTTAACTATACTTCTGGTGACAAAAGGCGGGCCATCGGACGACTGAGGTCTTCTGTGGAAGGGCCAAACTTGGCCAAGCTGCTGTCAAGATTTCGATAAAGACAACTGTTTCCAACCAATTCCGGATGATCGATCCGGTGACAACTGAGGTGACCCGGATGAAACTGGTAGGCAATATCCTGACCGTACTCATTTTGCTGATGAGTGCATTCTTCTTCGCAGTGGCCATCATGACGGTTTCGACTCATCGTAACTGGAAAGAGGCTGCGACGGCTCTACAGGATGAGCTCAGCACAGTAACCGCGAAATTGAACCAAGCGAAAACGGGTACCGATCAGAAAGAACGTTCGATCGTTGCTGAGAAGGTTGCCCGCGCCCAACAGCTGGCCCAGCTTGAATCTCAACTGGCGGTTCAGCAAGCCGAAGTCGATGACCTATCAAAATTATTGACCGACGAAACCATCATCTCCAAGGAACGTTTGGCGCGTATGGAACAAGCCGAAGCGCGTGCGGCACAGTTGGACCGCCAAAACAAAAGTTTGACCGAACGCAACGTTCAATTGAATAAAGAGGTTGCCACCAGTTATGAAAAACTGACGGACCTGACCAATACCACCTTTGAGCTTGGTACACGTATCGAGGAACTTGATGCGATCAACAAAGACCTAAGTGCTTCGGTCGCCAAATCGGCTCGTATCTTCAAGCATCTGAACATTGACGAAAATCAACTTACCAGCGACATCGCACCTTTAGTCAATGCGGTCGTTGTTCGTACCGAAGGGCCACGCTTCGCCGTGATGGCCGGTTCAGATGACGGACTTAGAGAAGGTCACGTCTTGGACATTTACCGAGCTGATACTTTTGTCGGACGTGGTGTTGTGCGCGAAGTGCGAAACGATTTGGCTGTTCTCGAAACGGTCCGTGAATTCATGCAGGCCGCAGTCAAGGAGGGCGACAATGTCACAAGCAAATTCTGATTCTGAAGCCTCAATGTTTGGATCGGAAGAGTTTGGATCGGAAATTGACTCCGGTATGGAATTTGAAGATGCCGGCGGTGGATTCATTGGCCAGACCTCTGATGAGGTCGCCATGGGCGGTGCAATGCTTCCTGCCCGACCGGTCAAGCAGAAGGGCTTCACCCTCGACAGTTTCTTGATTCTTGTCAGCATGCTCTTGATGCTGACATCGGCAATCATCCTATTTTCTTATATGGGTTCAATTGAAGTCTAAGAGACTCAAAGACATCAGTATTACGACACCTATTGACGCACAATTATGGCTGACGACGAATCAATCGACCTCTCCGACGACCTAGATCTGGGCAACTCCAGCTTCGAGGATTCGGCGCCACTAGATATCGACGCTGATGGTATGCAGCCTGATGGCGATAGCGTGTCAGAAATTGATTTGGTCGAAGAGGAAGTCGAAGCTGCTCCTGCCGAACAAGACGATGAGGCTGTAGACGACGCTTTTGTCGCACCTAAAGGTAAAGGGATCCTCTCAACCTTCAGTATCTTTGATGCGATGTTGGTCTGTTCGCTATTATTGGTCACGATGGCCGCGCTAATGATGGCATCAGGTTTGAGCGAATACGGCGGATTCTTTGGCCTGCCTTGGAAATTGAGCGGGATCACCGTCAAATAACCCACCAGTAGCTTTCCCTCTGTCTTGGTGAGCAGTTGTACAGACAAGCTGACAAGGGCGCTCATTGCCAGTAGAATTAAGCCCGGGAAACGATCCTGAAGCGAAGCTGACTGCCGGTCTAAGCAGTTCGATTTCACTTTTCGGAAACAACGGCGGAATCACTGGCGGAATTACCTTGGACAAAAAGAACACCGACCTTCTTGAACCAATTGAAGGCCTTTCCAACCTCTACCAAGCAGCCGAGACGCTACTTGAGCAGATCTCCAATGTCGTGCTGGGGAAACAGGAAGTGGTCAAACTATGTTTGACAGCCTTGTTTGCCGGGGAACACATTCTTCTGGAGGATGTTCCGGGCGTTGGCAAGACGCTACTGGGCAAAGCGATGGCCAGAGCCGTCGTCGGGGACTTCAGCCGTATCCAGTTCACTCCAGATTTGCTGCCCAGCGATATCACGGGCAGTTCGGTATACAACAGTAAGACGAATGAGTTCGTCTTCAACAAAGGCCCCATCTTTAGCAACTTCGTGTTGGCAGATGAAATCAACCGCGCTCCTCCGCGCACCCAGAGCGCCTTGTTGGAGGTAATGAGCGACACACAAGTCAGTGCTGACGGCCATACGTGGACTCTTCCGCCACCGTTTATGGTTATCGCGACACAAAACCCCTATGAGTTCGAAGGAACCTACGCGTTGCCCGAAAGTCAACTGGACCGTTTTTTGATGAGGCTCTCGGTAGGATACCCCGACCGCCAATTCGAAAGTGACATCCTCACCAACCACCGCCAAGGAGCCCCGGTAGACCGTATGGCCCCCGTTTGTGCCCCCGGGACAATTTCCAACATTCAAACAAGCGTGCGCGAAGTAAAAGTGGATTCGTCGATTTCCACTTACATGATGGACGTCGTAAATCACACGCGCTTTTCAGACATCTTCAACGTGGGCGTCAGCACGCGCGGCGCCCTGGCGTGGTATCGGGCGGTTCAGGCAGTTGCATTTCTGGACAGACGCGATTTCGCAATTCCCGATGACGCGAAAGATCTCGCGACCAAAGTACTGTCACACCGTGTTCAGTTGAGCGAAAGTGGTTCCCATGCTCGTAAGGCCGAAATGGAAGCCGCCCTCATTAACGTCATCAATCAGGTTCCTTTGCCATCATAAGACTGGAGCCCCGCGCGATGACGAACAATCGCCAACAAGAATCTGTCAGCCGCTCGCTCCGCCTGACCCCTGAAGGATGGGTGTTTCTGATCATCTTAGGGTTCGTTTCGTTTGGCTCGGTACTGCGGAATGTTAACCTCTTGATCGTGCTCTCGGGCATGATGTTTGCGGCCATCATTCTCAATTGGCGATCTGCCGTGATCAGGATGAGGTCCATCAGTGCCACCCGCACGCTTCCGCAACTTATTTTCGCTCAAAATCTGACCAACGTCGTGTGGCGGTGTAGTAACAGCCACAATTTCCACCCAGCCTACAGCGTCAACATTGAAGATAAAATTGATATCGACGACCCCAATCTTGAGGCGTTGACCGACAAAACCAAACCGGGGCTAATTGCTCGAATAAGGCAAGAGTTCTCTGATTCCGTCAACCGACTGAGGCGCGTCGGCACTCATCAAGTGCGCGTAAATTTTCGATCGATCCCTGCGGCGAGCACACAGTCATCGGTGTATCAGATGTGGTTCGGCCGAAGAGGCCGCTATATCGCTGTTGGCGGTGAGATCTCTACCACGTTTCCCTTCGGGTTAATCGAGATTCGCATTCGGATGAGTCAATCCAGTTCCGTCTTCGTCGCCCCCGCGATTGGCACCCTAAGCCCGACATGGGACCAACGTACCAATGCCGCGTTGACGGGTGCGGACGCGTCCAGTCGCAAACGCGGAGCTTCGGACGATCAATTTTTTGCGCTTCGAAAATGGAAATCGGGCGACGGCCGAAAGCAAATCCACTGGCGATCGACCGCGAAAACGGGCATGCCAATGGTAAAACAGTTCGACCAACCCACCGATCTAGACAGTGCGATCGTGATCGATCTGTTTCAAGACGACCTCGTGACCAACGATACGATAGAAACATTGCTCAGCTTCGCGGCAACCGCCGCTGTCGAACTCACATCTCGAGTCGCCGGGAAAGTTTCTTTTTCGGTATGTGGGAAACAGACCGACGCCTTCGGCCAAATTGGCAAACAGGAAGCCCAAATAAAACTGTTGCGGTCATTGGCGGTCGCCGACAGCAGTAGTGCCCCCGACATTTTCTCGGGCATCAAAACGGTAGGACAGTCAGTTGCCACTGGAACGCCGATCTTCGTCGTCAGCACACGCGCTGAACCTATCTGGCTTAGGCAACTGCCCAGCGATGATTCGCGCGCTATTGATCAACAAGAAAACGAACTGTTCCGTGCCCTAGCCCTCCCCAACTCTGCCATCGGGCGTCTAATCGAACAGGTTCGATGGCTGCACATTGATACCGAAGAATTTCGCGGCCTGTTTGAACCAGCATCGGCGCGCGATGACGTACAATTCGAAAACTTTCGTCAGCGGTGGACTTCATGAGCCGCAACAAACAACGCTCCAAGCTTCAAAGAGCGATCCAGTACTGCATGCTGGTTTTAGTACTGATCGGCAGCATCCTACTATCGTTGAGCACCGGTAGTTTTCGGCTGTTCTTTATTGCATTGACTTGCGCCGTGGCGGGCTTCATTATAACCGATAGCCTCAAGTGGTTTCGCATCAACGGTTGGTTGGCGAATATCGCATCGATCGCAATTCTGGTTCTGGCCATGAAGGATTTTTTTGGAACTGACAGTTCGGGAAAACTGGTCGCCGTCGCTAATCTTTTGGTGTATCTGCAAAGCATCCTGATGTTTCAGGAAAAAACGCCTCGGCTAAACTGGCAGATTCTTGTGCTGAGCCTCTTGCAGGTGGTCATCACTACAATTTTCTCGATCGGCTTCGAAAACAGTTATTTATTGCTGGTCTATTTTTCCGTTGCCGGCACAGCCATGGTGTTGCAGTGTCTGTATGTCGATGATGTCGATATCACCCGTCGCAATCGAAGTATCGCGAGGCAGCTGCCGGCAGAGACGGACTTGGTCCGCCAACCCAGTCGCACTAGTTTGAGTTTGCGCCCTGAAAATGCCGTGCTGATCTTTGACGCAGCGCGTTTTCAGTATCGCGATCTGTGGCCTGTATTTCTACAGCTGGCGGCATGGATCATTGCTGGATTTACGATCACCTCCGTGGTGTTTCTGATGGCGCCTCGGACCAACAAACCTCTCTTTCAAGCAATTTCGTACAAGGTTGCGGCAACCGGATTTACGACCAAAGTTGATTTGAACGAAAAAGGAAAAATTACGCCGTCCAACCGAATTGTGTTTCGTTCCAAATTCTCCGATCCAAGAAATGACCAACCGTTGCGACTAGCCGAAGCTCCCTATTTCCGTTCGATGGCACTGGGTGGGCTAAAGATTGAAGATGGACACACGACTTGGAGAGCGCCCTTTGACCGGCTCAACTCGTCAAGCTACCACGCGCTGGCCCAGTCTCGTCGTGGGAGGCGACTTCGGATGGTCAACACGCTGCAGCCCAATACATCTCCGCAGCTTTACAGCCCGATGCCCGCTTTCCAAACCAACAGTACGCCTGCAGGTATTCAGTTCTGTCACGAGATTTCAGCACTGACGCGTTGTCGCTACGACGGGAAGGTCTCGGCCATTCCCTTCAAGTACGAACTGGACATCACCGTTGATCAGCGCAACGTCGCTTTAAAGGGTTGGCCCTACGCTTCCCAAAACTCGCACCGTACTACCCAGTCAATGGCGGATGAGCCGCTACGGAAACAATGGCTGACGCTGATGGACCGGGCGCGATATCCCAGCCTCGTTGACACAGCCGACCGTATCGCCGCCGAAGTCGCAGCCGAAGGTGGAACTCGACCACAGTTGATCGAACGGCTCAACCGTTGGTTCTCCTCCAACAGATTCAAGTACACGCTCGACTATCGCAAGGTGCCACGCGATGAGTCATTGGATACTGTAGAAGACTTCTTCCGCAACCACCGGTCAGGACATTGTGAAATGTATGCATCAGCGTTGACGCTAATGCTCCGCAGCCAAGGAATTCCGGCGCGACTTGTGGTTGGCTTCTGGGCAAGTGACTACAACGAGCTATCGGGAAATTATGTCGTCAAGGAAAAACATGCTCACGCTTGGGTCGA
Organism: uncultured Pirellulaceae bacterium; assembly: GCA_938003615.1. Taxonomy (GTDB): domain Bacteria; phylum Planctomycetota; class Planctomycetia; order Pirellulales; family Pirellulaceae; genus Mariniblastus. The sequence goes on from CALKXO010000160.1 coordinate 12,975, forward strand.
GGCGTATCTGGCGCCCGAAGACTGCTCTCAAGAAATGCTTAACTCGGGTATGGCCGGAGCAGGAGGAGCTTGGGTGATCGTCGATCCCAACCCACTAGAAGACCTGTCTTCAGGATCTGAAAACACCAACGACCCGATCGAACTCGCTCGTACAGTCTGGCAGGATATTGTTCTTGGGATGGACGGCAATGAGGAAGAAATCTCATTGCAGGACGCATCCATCTTGTATCGTTTTTTCAAATCGATGAAGACCAATGCCGAAAACGTTGGGACGACGTTAAGCCAACTGCCCAATGGCCCCCGATCCCTGACTTCTGTTTTCGGCCTGTTGGCAGGCTTTGTTCTTTTGCGGATGATGGGCTCGATCGGTAAGAGGACCGCCGCAAATAACTCAGGAAAGAAAATTAGCTTCTTACGTCGAATGGTTGCTTCTGCCGCAGGACTGTTGTCAACCAATTTGGAATCGTGGGTACTCTCCAGCGGCCAGTCCAAGGGCACTGAGTTTTACGCAAAAATGGAGCGTCTACTCGAAAAGCATGGCCTGCAGCGCGAGGTCACCCAAACCCACCGCCAGTTCGCCACCGCAGCCAGCAAGTCGTTCGTCAACTGCCCTGCCCACGATCAAATTGACAAACTGATTCATCGGTTAACCGAGCGTTTCAACGCCATCCGGTTCGGAGATGAACAAGTTTCGCTCGATGAGGAAAATCAGTTGCAGCAAGATCTAGTACAGCTAAAAGAACTTACCCAAATGGCAAACGCGTTGCCGCCGACAGCTGTAACGGGTTAATGAAAAACCGATCCCGCCATGCCTTTCTTGATGGGCACCGGCTATAGTTGAAGGGAGCCCTTTAGCTTTATCTACCTCTATCTACCTCTATTGGGCTCCATTGAAACAACCAAACCCATGAAACTTAAACTTAGCGATCATTTCAACGACGAGCTTCCGGCAGACCCGCAACTGACAAATCAACGGCGGCAGGTCAGGGGTGCGGCATTTTCCTTTGTGACGCCGCGTGTGCCCTCAGCCCCCAAAGTATTGCATGCCTCCCAAGAGGTGGCGCAGCTGATCGGCTTGTCCGCCGATGATCTCGCATCAAAGGATTTCCTTGCCACTTTCAGTGGTGCACGTGTGCCAGAAGGCGTTCGACCTTATGCGATGTGCTATGGCGGGCATCAGTTCGGCAATTGGGCCGGGCAACTGGGGGACGGACGCGCCATCAATCTTTGTGAGGTCAAGCATCAAGACAAACGCTGGACACTGCAACTCAAAGGCGCCGGGGAAACTCCTTACTCCCGTACCGCGGACGGGCTGGCCGTGTTGCGATCGTCGCTGCGCGAGCATCTTTGCAGTGAAGCCATGTTTCACTTGGGCGTTCCGACTACCCGATCTCTGTCATTGATTGCCACCGGCGACGATGTGATGCGCGACATGATGTATGACGGCAACGCTGCTTATGAGCCGGGTGCAGTCGTCTGCCGTGTTGCCGAAAGCTTTATTCGATTTGGGAACTTCCAAATTTTCGCCGCCAATGGAGATATTGAAAACCTCCAACGCTTGACCGACTACACCATCAAACATCATTTCCCGCTAACAGACACCGGCGACGAAAGCTCACAAGACGAGTCTCCGACCATCGGTTTTTTTCGTGAGGTCGCGACCCGATCATTAGACATGGTGATCCATTGGCAGCGTGTTGGGTTCGTACATGGAGTCATGAACACCGACAACATGTCGATCCACGGTCAGACAATTGACTTCGGTCCTTACGGTTGGTTGGAAGGCTATGACCACGACTGGACACCCAATACCACCGACCGCCAACACCGCCGGTACCGATATGGGCACCAACCGCAAATCGTATTGTGGAACCTGCTCCAGTTGGCCAACGCGCTATACCCACTGGTGGAAAATGCGGACCCATTTCAAGAAATCCTGCACGACTTTCAATCGCAGTTCGAGATTAAGTACAACGCCATGATGGGCGCCAAGATCGGTCTCAGCGACGTCACAAGTGCAGATTACAAATTGCTGGCGGACCTAGAGGAGACGCTGCAATTAACTGAAACAGATATGACCCTATTTTTTCGCTTGCTGGCGGACGTTCCAAAATCTTCTACGGTGCGTGGTGAGGCTGACGCTTTGGCAATCATTGACGATGCGTTCTATCAATCTCCAGACCCCGCAGGTGCAGTAACGGCAAGTTGGCAGAAGTGGTTTTGCAACTACCGCCTTCGACTTAACCAATCGGACCAATCCAATGCCGATCGAGCCGCCGACATGAACGCCGTAAATCCTAAATACGTTCTCCGCAACTACATGGCGCAACTAGCCATCGACAAAACCACCGCCGGCGATGTTAGCTTGATCGTGGAGTTGTATCAGTTGCTAAAGCGGCCTTACGACGAGCAACCGGACTGCGAAAAGTGGTTTGCTAAACGGCCTGAGTGGGCGCGAAACAAGGTCGGATGTTCGATGTTGTCGTGCAGTTCCTAAAGCTCTGTTCCTAAAGTCTTACTCACGGAAGCAAAATACATCTTGTAACTTTCGCGGAGCCAAAGGCGACTATCTTTCAGATCCTCAACGTGCCTTCCAATTCTTCACGCGGAATTCCGTATTGATCGGCTTCTTTGTCGAACAATCGTCTCGAACCATCGCCTGCGGCAAACGCATTGAGCCGAGCTGCCGCGGTTGAGTTGTTGAAATCTTCAAATGCCGGATACATCGTTTGAAACGTACGCATCAAACCACGTTTACTTTGCAGCCGGTATTTTTGATGATAGTTCTCAGCCAGATAGAAGGTCTCCATTGGCTCTACGACAGTTGTCACTCCACCATCGAAGCGTTCATTTGCTGCGGCGAGCACACCTTGCACGAACTTCTGCTGCTGTGCATCGTGATACCAAATCGCTGACATGTACTGTCGACTGTAAGGCGCCGCACACGGATTGTGAGTTTTCCAGAACAATGAGGCGATATCTTCATATCCGATTTGCTGCGGATCGAAATCGACCTGCATCGCCTCGGTGTGATCGCCCATGTTCTGATAGGTCGGGTTGTCTGTAGTGCCGCCGGTGTAGCCAACGCGCGTCCGGTAGATTCCTTCGATGGACCCAAACTGAGCCTCGGGGCCCCAGAATCAGCCAAGTGCAAACGTGGCGGTTTGCAACGATTGCGGTATGGCTAGATCAATCGGAGGCAGCACGCTGCCCGATGGAGACTCCGTTGCCAATTTTTCATTCTTTTCAATCATGGATTTGCTTTCTCATCGGACCGTTCGAAAAATTCCTGATCAACATTAAAAATGAATGTTGCTCTGGCCCTATTGTGTTTCTAAAAACGTCTTCAGCTGTTGCTCGATCGCCGCGTAATCATTTTGCAGCTCACGAATTAACTCTGGCAAAGGTTCAGGATTACCCAATTCGGCATTTTCCTCAAGGCCCATCGCCGATTTCCTGACAGCTTGAATCCCAAGAAAGAGCACTGATCCCTTCAAAGAATGTGCTGCCGCCCCCACCTTTTTAAAGTCGCCGGTGGTCACCCCGTCGGTCGCCGCGTCGACCAGCTCGAGCCCCGTTTCAAGCAAAGTCTCAACGATTATTTTTAATAGCGCCGGATCTCCAGCCACCGACTCAAGTGCATAGTCCCAGCGGATCTCTTCAACAGTAACTGACGACGCAGAGAAGGGTTGAGATGAGTTTACCGCGATAGCAGCCGACTCATTGCCGCCACCGATTGCTAATTTGGCTTTGGCTCGGCGCGAAAGGACCTCGGCTAAATTAGCGATTCGAATGGGTTTGGCCATATAGTCGTCCATCCCCGCATCCAAGCATTGCAAACGATCTGAATTGCGAGCCCGCGCTGTCACGGCGATAATGAAGGTCCGGTTGTTGCCGGTCTGCAAGGCTTCAAGACGGCGAATCTCGGCAGTCGCTTCGAAGCCGTCCATCTCAGGCATCTGCACATCCATCAACACCAAATCAAATTCGCCCGCCTGCCATTGATCGACCGCTTCGCGCCCCGTGTTGGCAACGGTAACGGCGTGTCCTTGACGATCCAACACCGCAACGGCAAGTTTCTGATTGACTGGATTGTCTTCGGCCAACAACACACGCAGAGTTTCACCGGGGCTTGTCTCTGAAGTTTCGGTTTGCAGTTCTTCAGGCGGCGGCCGATGATCGGCACCTTGAAGCACACCCACAATCGAGTCAAACACTTCGGACTGCTTAAGCGGTTTCATCAAACGCTCTCTGACCCCCAATGCAGCACATCGCTCTTCGGTCTCCGCGCGAAATCCAGAAGACAGCATGATAATTTTGGCATCACTGATTTCTGGGCGACGGCGGATCTGCTCAATCATCTCAATGCCATCCATGCCGGGCATACTGAAGTCAGTTATCACCAATGGAAGCGGCTGATCGCGCGACGAATATTCAGCCAAAACATGAATGGCAGTCTCGCCCGATTCGGCGGCGATCGGCTTCAATCCCCAGTTGGTCAGCATCTGGCACAAAATCCGCCGATTCGTTTCGCTATCATCGACCACCAAAGCTTCGGTGCCGATGATCTGGTTACTAATGATGGGTTTTTCAGGGGCAGCTTCTTGCGAGATCTCAAGTTTGGCTGTGAAGAAGAACGTACTGCCGACTCCTTCGGAACTAGTCACGCCAATTTCTCCTCCCATCAGTTCCACCAGCCGTTTCGAGATCGCTAACCCAAGCCCGGTACCGCCGTGCTGACGAGTGGTAGAAGCATCGGCCTGTTCAAACTCTCTGAAAATTTGCTGCAGTTTGGATTCGGGAATTCCGATTCCCGTAT
>CALKXO010000161.1 GCA_938003615.1 uncultured Pirellulaceae bacterium
CATCTGGGGACACTTTTAGATTGGAGATGCCCTCAGCAATGGACGTCACTTGGACAGTCGCCCTTGTTTTCAAATCTAGATACCACGCTTGATTCTTAGCCTCAGCTTCGGATGCGTCTGCGGAGTCTTGGTCATCCGATTTTTCTGTCTCTGCATCGGTACTGATTTCTGAATCTTCCACGAACGAGGAGTCCGTCTGGCTCCGACCACCGGTGCCCTCGAAGTAAATCCTGCTTTGTCCGTTGTTGCCGTGCCACTGAATCGAGGAAATAGACTCCCTGTTTTCAATGATCGCCGTGTCATTACCGGACTTAAGCTCAAGCAGATGAAGGGCACTCTTTCCGGAATTTTCCTTGAGACTGTAATGGCGAACAGTGTACGCAACGGTCGAACCGTCTTTTGAAACCGCCGCCTCGCCCAAACGCCCCAGCTTCCAGAGTAGTTCCGGCGTCATCCGCCGAGCGGGTTCATTGTCGGGGCCGTCGCCTTGGGCAGCATCGACTGGCCGAACCATCAAAAGGATGATGGCAGCTGTCGCCAGCATGGAGAAAGTTCGAGAGAGGCTAAGCATGGGGCCGAACGTCACTATGGTTGGGAAGGGGACAAAACGATCAGGGACCGTCGCAGTCACATTATGCGCCATTTAGGCAGTTTGCGAAATGATCGGCGACTGATCTGAATCGGATCGGGATATGTATTGCCTGAAGGTCTGTTTTTCATCTACAAAGTGATAAAAATTGCCCAACTATTGCTACTTCAGCTGACCCAATTCAAGTTTCATTTTGATGTAGGTCAATCGCCGGACTTACTCGATTCGCGAACGTCTAGATCCTCTTCCTCCTACACCCGCCAAACCATGGATTGCCCAGCTCAAATCAACAGACATTCCGTGATACGCTTCAGGCACCCCCGAACTGTAGCGCTGATTGCGATGCTGCTATGGTTTATCGGCCCCGCCACTGGACTATCGCAAAGCCCGTTGGAAAACACGCTAACTGCATCCGAGGCGCGCTTCTTTGAAGTCGACAACGATCATTCGTCTTTGATCTTTGCCGTTAGTCATGCAGGGTTGAGCTATACCTATGGGCGATTTGAAAAATGCAGCGGGCAGATTTTCTTGGGTGAAGATCCGACCGATTCGAATTTTCGCTTTGAGATTGATGTCGCCAGCATCAATACCAACAACAGACTGCGTGACGAGCATTTGCAAGGTAGTGAATTTTTCGACGTCAAGAATTTCCCCAAAATTAACTTCACCAGCACAGGCGTCACACGCAATGCCCTCTCTGGGCAGTACATCGTTACTGGCACGATGTTGATGCATGGTGTTGGGCGCAAGATAGAGATGCCGGTGACCTTGATAGGCGTAGGCATAGGTCCAATGGGAAAAACGCGCGGCGGATTCATGACCAAGTTCGTCCTCCAACGCAGCGACTTCGGAATTGATGCGATGCCGAAAACCATTGGGGATCAAATTGCGGTCACGTTCAGCTTTGAAGGCATCCTTGGGGATGCTCCCGCAGAGTTTCTGCCACAAACTACTCCACGCAATGAAAACTAAGCCATAAGCCATGAGCAGTGTGAATTCCTCCAACGTCTCCAAGGCAGATTTCAACCCTACATCTACCTTGAACAGCGCCTCCCCTCTGAGCGTTGGACTGCGCTTCATTTTAAAGTTTGCAGGCTGGTACAATCTTCTTGCTGGCATCGCTATGATTGTGTTCTACCACGAGGGGTTTCGGGCACTTGGAGTTCCCAAACCCGAATTTGTGTTGCCGATCCAACTCGTCGGTGTGCTGGTCGCGATTTTTGGCGTCGGCTATTTGATCGCCGAAAGAAATCCAGTAGAAAACAGAAATATCGTGTTATTGGGATTTCTCAGTAAACTGCTGGGACCGCTACTGGCAATCGTCCATGTTGCAACCGGTGCTCTTCCCATCATGATGTTGTTGGTTCTGTTTTTCGCCGACGGAATCTACCTAGTACCGTTTTGGATTATCTATCGTCAGCTATCGCGCCAAGCCACGTAAACGGACGGCTTGAATGTCGACGACTGCCCGTTTCTTCCAAAGGCAGTTGATTTTGAATCGCATTGGGTGATACTCGTTCCATGCACTCGTTGAAAGTCTCGCCTCCAAATCCTTCCTTGGTGCCGCCTCCCGATGAGGTGTCATCAACGGGACGAATCCAGAGTCTTACGGGGTTACGATTCATTGCGGCCCTGTTGGTGTTTGTTCACCATCTCGACGGGCGATTTGGATTCGAAGGCAGTGGGCTACCCTTGGCCAACAATGCCGTCTCATTTTTCTTCGTCCTGTCTGGCTTTATCCTTTCTCTGGTTTACGGTCGCCGATTCGATCGCAGCTTGCCGTCCAACAACGATGCCGCAGGCGGAAAATCTCAGCTCGTTTCATTTTTGAAAAAACGCGTTGCTCGTCTGTGGCCACTTCATTTTGTCTGCCTGCTGATCTGTGTCGCCACCGTGCGGTATCTGAATCTGGATTTTTGGCCGATCGTGTCAAACCTATTTCTTGCTCACGCTTGGATACCCGATTCACCTTACGTTTTTGGACTCAACAACGTCAGCTGGAGTATCTCGACCGAATTGTTTTTCTGTTTCGCTTTTCCCTTTCTTGTTATGGGCGGTTATCGCGGGTTCCTCTGGCGCTATGGCGCTTTGATTCTCGGAACCATCGGCTGCTTAGTATTGATGGACTACGCGATGGATGCGAAATGGGCTAGCCGTTGGACGATCAACCTGACCATTCAGGCCAATCCTCTGATTCGTTTGTTTGAGTTTGCCACGGGCGTTTTGACAGCCTACCTATTCACACGTTCGCCGAGGTCAACCGCAAGCAGCGTCTGGGCTGATACCGGTCGTGAGATTGGTACACTGGGATTGGTGTTTGCGTGGTGGGCAATCATTTTTCGATTCAACATCTTGGCATTGGTTCCCTACATACCGCTGGCTGGAAATTCACTTGGCATCTGGATCTGGTTCTGTAGTGCCGGGCCGCTGTTCGGATTGGTGGTGTGGACCTTCGCGCGTTCCAACGGCTTGATCGCCAAGTTGATGGGGTCGCGCGCGATGGTGCATTTGGGCGAAATCAGTTTTGCGTTCTACATGATTCACATGCTGGTTATTCGCATCATCGATGCCGAAGGCGATCCAATTTTAATCACCGGTACACTGGCGATTGCATTGTCGCTGATTGCCTCGCTGGCGGCAGCTGAGCTGTTGTTCCAATTGGTTGAAATGCCCGGTAAAGACGGCATGATTGCTTTGCTAAATGGTCGACCGCTGGACTCCGTTGTGAAAGCTACCACTGCTATAACGCGCGTTGTGCTGAAACCGCTAACCGCCATCGCGCTGGTGGGGTTGATCGCTATCGCGGGCTTCGTTCACCACAACAGTTCGAAAAAATACGAACAGTCTAAGATCCAACAGATTGTGCAAAACAGCTCCGAGGCGCACAAACAGATCGAATTCGTCGATGCTTCAACACTTAAAGGGTGCTTACTGAAAATTGACGACGATTCGATTAAGATAGAGTTGGCATGGCGGGCTGCTGGTCTTCACACCGAAAATCGGCGGAAGATCTATTTAATGGATCAGAAAATGACACCACTCAACTCCGACACGATGGCGTGGTACAAGCACAATAGCGTATTCGGTGCATTCGCCGCTGGAGAAATGTATGACGTGGTCGAGTTTGATCGTAAAGAGTATCCGAATCTACACAGAATCATGTTGGCTTGGGAGGGCAAGCATGGAGAACGAGCAACCCTTTCAAAAAATGAAACCGCATCACAACTAGAATTCCTTGAACTACATTGTGTCGATCCGGGGCTCGCCGCGATTGACACGCTTTCGTTGCCAGCAGGAAAGTTACGGAGCCTGATCGAACAGATGCCGCGCGAGGCGCCGTACATTCGTTGGGGAAAACATGCAACTCTTTGCGGGTACGAGTGCGTGAAAACCCCAGAAGGCGCCCTCGACGTCAATCTTGCTTGGAAATTGAAACCAGAATTGGTCGAGCGACGCGTTCTAAACTTTTTGGACGACCAAATGGCCGTTGTGGGGAACTTTGGAAACGTCGAGTTGTTTCGATTCGTCCGTCGGATGAAGGGGCCTGAAGAGCGGCTATTCCTTGATCAAATA
>CALKXO010000162.1 GCA_938003615.1 uncultured Pirellulaceae bacterium
GAGTCGATGAGCTCCTTCATTTTCTGGTACAACAACTTTGCTTCTTCCGCCGTTTTACCGATCGCTCGGTAGCCCGTCCACGTCACGTGCCGGGACACTAATCCTAGATGGCCGACGACAGGAATGCCTTCTCGCGCCATCGCTTCAATGATGAATGGACTTGCTGAACAGTAGACTGAACTGGCCCCCAGTTCGAGCGCTTTGAAGGCGACACGAAGCACTTCTTGTTGCGGCGATTCCGGTTTGGTTCGGATTGAATTATCTGGCTCAGAACGGTGGCCGTGTTCCAAGATTGGTGGCACTACTTGTATTGCTCAGAGGAGAGTGGTGGGTGCCGCCAATAATGGCTCTAATTGGTCTATACAAAATGCTGATCGGAACTTTGGCGTTGATGAAGAAAATCGACATCGTCGATCATGATCAATTGCCTCAACTTTGAGATCTGACTATTTACCGGCCTCTCGCACGACAATTGACCAGTCTCCCACAACCTCCGCAAAAGACGTTCTTATGGATTTCTTCATCTTGATTGCGGTCTATTGATTACGGTCAAGACGGAGTGTTAGGTAAACTGCTGGCAGGTTAATCGGTAGTTTATTTCGGCTAAAAGCGTGCTAAGAAGAAAATAAGCGAAATCAAACATTGAAATATTGGGCTCTCCTGACCTAAAATTCGTATCATCGACAGCTCCCCACCTCGCTCACGAATTAGATCCCTCTGATGTAGGTAACGTGAAATTCGGACCACCTATTTTGATCACAACAGAACCAACTCAGGCGCTTGCTATCTTTGCAAAACGCGACAGCCGTTTTGCACCGGCTATCGGTGTGCGCATGGTGACGTTAACCGCGTTGATCGTGACGTTCGTGTGGTCGGGGCTAATAGCCGGATCCGCGGCAATAGCAAATTCATCTGCCTGTCCATTCTGTGCCTCTGTTAATTTGACATTCACCGATCAGATCGCGGCCAAGGACGTAGTCGTCTCAGCCAAACTGATCGATGCTCCTCCGCTGCCGGACGATCCAGACGCCGACCTTCCGATGGCCACTTTCGAGATCACCAAAGTGCTCAAGGGCGATAAGTTCCTTGAGAAAGGCATGGAGTTTCAAGCACTGCTCGTTGGCAGACATCCCAAAGGCAGACAGTTCTTGGTGATGGGGCTCGATCCACCTGATATTTCTTGGACGACTCCCATTAAAGCATCTCCCGTGCTGCTGAAGTATTTGGAGGACATCCAAAACCTTCCAGAATCGGGTTCCGACCGATTGGCGTTTTTTCAAGACTTCTTCGAACACGAAGAATCCTCAATCGCATTTGATGCGTATGACGAATTCGCAAAAGCACCCTATGCGGACCTAGTTGGACTCAAGGATCGCATGCCCCGTCGACAATTGCTGACTTGGATTGGCGACAAAGAAACTTCGATCAACCGACGTCGATTATATCTCACGATGCTGGGCGTCTGTGGAACGACAGAAGATGGCAATGCGCTGGAAAAAATGATCGCCGACGGAGGCGACGCTAACTTGAGGGGACTCGATGCGTTGGTGGCCTGCTATTTGTGCCTCAAAGGCGATGCGGGTGTCGAATTGGTTGAAAAGAAATTCCTTGTCAACGAGGAAAGTGATTTTACTTCCACGATGGGCGCCGTTTCCGCACTGCGTTTTCATGGAACGGAAGTTGACGTCGTTTCGCGTGACCGTATTATCGCTGCCGTCAGAAAACTATTGGATCGACCCAAAATGGCCGACCTGATCATCTCGGATCTTGCCCGTTGGGCGGACTGGTCGTCGACAGACAAGCTGGTCAAGATGTTTAAAGAGTCCAAAGACGACAACCGCTGGCTGCGGGTGCCTATCGTCGCCTTTTTGATGGCGTCACCCGAACCGCGCGCCAAAGAGTATCTTGCCGAACTGAAGACGATTGACCCCGGCTCAATTGAACGAGCCGAGTTGTTCGGAGGCGGTTTCGAAGACGACGACGATGATGACGACAGCGATGTGGACTTGGAAGATGCCGATGTGGCAGAACCGCAGTCGCAGTCCAGCGTACTTTCTGAACAAGCTGCCTCGATGAGTTTCATTTCAGCTGGAAATGCTGACGACAACGATCCATTTGCAGAGCTCGATCGTGAGATTGCGAACGAAAGTATTCCCAAGGTGACCGGGCATATCACTGAAGTCATGCCGGCAAAATCTCCGTCGATTCACACTTCCTACAAGGTGCCCCTCACATCAGACGAACCTTCTGTAGCGACACTGCCAACCACCGGCCCCACCGGCCAAACGCTTGATCGGGCGGAGGCAATCGCCACTGTTGGTGAGAAAAGTGACAACGTCCCCAGCCTTGGAGATGGCCCGAGTCTATCAATTGCTCAAGGTGAGTCATCGCCGATCGCGGTGGCGGCAGAAGCAACCAGTCCTGTAGCCACAGTCGCACCGGTGACTCCTGTCGCGGTCGTTCCATATTTGACCCTGAAAATTATTCTGATTCCCTTCGCCTGCTCGGTCCTTCTCTTTTTTCTACTCTGGTCGGTGGTCAATGGCTCATTTCAGCGTTTGATTTTCTGATCTCCCGGTTTACATTGGGCTTCGTGTCACGAACGAGGAATTGTGTCACGAACTAGAAATCGTAGCCTTGCCTAGCAAACGTGCGGCGAACCAAGCACCGCTTTTCTCCGTAGCACAAATTACCGGCAATGGTACCGGCACGTATTTCTGACAGGCAATCGAACCATCCTTTTGACCCGAGCGAATGAATAGCGAATTCCAATCATCTTCCCAAAACGACGGGCACAGCAACGATGAGTTTAGGTCAGTCAGTAAGTCAGCTGTTGCCTGTCTAGTATTTGCGATTCTTAGCGCTGCTGCATTTATGGCGCAGCTGTTCGTGATTCTACCCATTATTGGCATTGGCTGTGGCGTGGCAGCCTTGGCAGGAATCAGACGGTATCCGGACGAATTGGTTGGAAGAACGCCCGCAAGAATTGGCCTAGCGGTCTGCGTTGCGGTGTTGATTGGGAGCGTCGCCATGTACAGTTACATCTATGCGACCGAAGTCCCGCCCGATCATCGACGGATTTCCTTTTACGATCTGAGAGACAATAAAAAAACCAATTTGCCATACTCCGAAAAGGCCAAAGAACTCGATGGGCAAAAAGTGTTCATCAAAGGCTATGTGCGTCCGCCATCGGGCAAGAAAAAGCGGCTAAAGAATTTCATCATGGTCGGTGACTTTGGCGACTGTTGTTTCGGTGGTAGTCCAAAAATCACCGAGGTTATTGCGGTAAAGATCAACTCCAGTGATACGGTCGACTACTCGTACGGCTTACGCAGGATTGGCGGGACGTTTCGGCTCAATCCGAACACCGCACCGGTCAACGAAAAAGAAGTGCCTCAGGTGTTCTACGAAATCGAAGCCAACCATGTGCGTTAAAGCAAAGGTTCTGTTGCTCTCTGCCAACCCGTCGAGCGTAATTCTGCAAAGCGCAGTACGATAACCTGTGTGCTCGACAATCATGTGCCCCTTGTAGCCCAACTGATAGCCTGACCGATATGGCGCTTTCCAAACGCAACCCACTCCCCATGGCCGCGGCCATCATCGGGCTGGCGTTGTTTTTTTACTTTGGCTTCAGCTCGTCGCGAGACAATGCGGATCCCAAGACGCCCGCCTCGCCGGTGCTCGACTACGTCGAAGACCCGCGCCTTGATGCTGTCGCAGCACTAGCGGCCAACGACGAAGCCCAAGACGAGGCAATCGAACTGAACGCGCAGACTTCTGCTCAAAAATCGCTTGAAAGTCAGGCTGATGCCGAGGGCGAAAGGCTAGACCTTAGTGGGAGCAAGCAAAGTGCTGAGCAGTCGCCGAACGCTTCCGCTAGAAAACTCAAATCCTATAACGGAATTTTCGATCTGACTTTTGACGACGTCAAATTTGATCTTGAGCCCGAAGACGCTTTTTCGGCGGATAAACTGACCGACGAAATACGTCAGATCGACGGTCAAAAAATTAAAATTCGCGGCTATATCCGCCCCAGCTTCAGCCAGCGCGGCCTTAAAAACTTCGTATTCGTCAGAGACAACAAGGAGTGTTGTTTTGGGCCTAACGCTGCGATCTACGACTGCATGCTGGTGAAGCTGAAAAAGCAGACCACGACCGACTATACCGTCAGACCGGTTACTGTCGAAGGCACGTTCTATTTGAAGCCCTACCAAGGTCCTGACGGCAATACTTGGGCCATCTATCGGATGAAAAACGCTACGGTCAAGTAGGCCTGTCCCTATCAGACGATACGTTGTGGAAACGGGGGTGGGAATCAAGTTGCGTCCTTTCTCAATTTACGCAAAGTGCTACAATCCCGGTGGCGTTCTAAACAGTAAATTCAACCACCAACTGCACAACCACCATGGCGATTTTGGACTGGGTCAGTCAGCGGATTTTCACTTCCGTTCACGGAAATAACCTCGTATACAACACCTGCTGGGAAGATCCAAGGCTCGACCGGGTCGCACTTGATTTTGGCCCCGAAGACAACGTGTTGGTTATTACATCGGCCGGATGTAACGCGCTCGACTATGTATTGACGGGGCCCAAACACGTCAATGCGGTTGATATGAATCCTCGTCAAAACGCGCTGCTAGACCTGAAGAAGTCAGCCATTCGAAATCTCGAATACGAAGACATTTTCAAGATGTTCGGCCAAGGTCGACTTCCGGGCGTAAAATCGATCTACCAGTCCAAACTTCGGACTGAACTGCCGACATGGTCTCAGCAGTTTTGGGACAAAAAGATCAAGTGGTTCGATAATCCCCGAAAGTCATTCTATTACCGCGGAACATCCGGGGCGGTTGCCCGCATGGTAAAGATCTACAACGAGCGCGTGATTCGCGTCAAACCGTTGTTGGACCAATTACTCAACGCGGAAACGGTTGAGGAACAACGCGCAATCTACGACTCCGAATTGAGCGAGAAATTCTGGACCGGGCTCATGAAATTCACCATGAACCGAGATACTACCATGTCGATGCTGGGCGTGCCGAAAGCCCAACGCCGCCAAATTGAGAATCAGTATCCCGGTGGTCTAGTGAAGTTCATCCAAGACTGTATGGAGAGCGTGTTTGCCGATCTACCGATGAAGGACAATTATTTCTGGCGTGTCTACATGACAGGCCAGTACACGCCAGAGTGCTGCCCGGAATACCTGAAACCGGACAACGTCCAACGCTTCAAAGACGGTTTGATCGATAATGTTTCGACTCACACCGATTCTGTACAGGGTTTTCTTGAGAAACACGACGGGCAGATATCCAAGTTCATTTTGCTGGACCACATGGACTGGCTTTCCGATCACTTCTTTCCATTGTTGGAGTCGGAATGGCAAGCGATCATCGACCGGGCTGCACCGGGGACGCGTTTGATTTGGCGCAGCGGCGGGCTGAGAACTGACTTCATTGACAAAGTCGAAGTGACCCGCAATGGGCAGCAGGAAAAGATTACTTCAATGCTAACTTACAACGACAAACTCTCGGATGAGTTACACAAAACAGACAGAGTTCACACTTACGGCAGTTTCTACATTGCCGACCTGAACTTATAGCGGCAGCTGCGCTTGGCCGTTTCCGTTTGGCGACTGATTCCGACCAACCCCCAGCAAAACACAGCCCCCAGCAAGCCTCCATATCGAGCAACGTCACGGGTAACCAACTCACGTACTGAGAAAGACAAAATCGCGCATGCCATTTCTTGCCGACATGAAGGTCCTTTACCACATGCTGTTGAAGCCTGTTCGGGGAGATGACCACGCACAAAGAATGGAAAGTTTCTACGGCGGTCAGGCTGGAGCCTACGACGACTTCCGTCGACGGCTTTTGAAAGGGCGCGAGTCGTTGTATCAACAGCTACCTAAACCCGAGGGCGCCGTTTGGGTCGACATGGGCGGCGGCACTGGCTCAAACATAGAGAACTTGGCCGACTCCATTGATCGACTGAAAAAAGTCTACGTCGTCGATCTGTCCGAATCACTTCTGAATGTTGCTTCAAAGCGTTTTGAAGAAAAGGGCTGGAGCAATGCCAAAGCGGTCGTTGCCGACGCGACCACATTCACGCCCGAAGCGGGACTGGCCGACGTGGTCACGTTTTCCTATTCGCTGACCATGATTCCCGATTGGTTTGCGGCGATCGAAAACGCCAAACGCATTCTTAAACCGGGCGGTCACATTGGCGTTGTCGATTTTTATGTAGGGCGCAAGTATCCTCAGGAAGAAATGAAAAAGCACGGTTGGCTGTCACGCACGCTGTGGCAGCCGTGGTTCGCGACGGACAACGTATTTCCTTCGAAAGACCACATCCCGTTTCTACGTCACCATTTCTCACAGACGCACCTTGATGAACAGCGCAACCGCATGCCATACGTGCCACTGCTAAAGACGCCTTACTACCAGTTTATCGGTCAGAAGAAAGAAGCATAGCCAGTTCCCTGACGTTGGTGTCTTGCTTCTGATGGAATCGGAATTTTTTGGATTTGAGTTGCTATACTCATACTATCTTAGGAAATTTCCATGTCCCGAACCAGAAGAATGTTTGATTCATCGCAAAAAGCCAATG
>CALKXO010000163.1 GCA_938003615.1 uncultured Pirellulaceae bacterium
CAGCACGAGATACTTGAATGAGTCCTTTCTGCCCCAAACTGGTTCAAAAGTTTTCGACTGAACTTCGCTATCTGGATAGATGTTCTTGATCGCTCCTATCCAGCCATTGTTTTCATCGCCGACGACTGCATTGGGGCAGCAGATAACAGTCAGGCGGGAACCCGTTACTCTTGTCGCGAGAATCGCAGAAAGAGTTTTTCCCGCACCAGTGCCAGACCAATTTCCATAGCGTCGGTATTGCTTGACCATGGAAGCCACATGCTGTTGCATCAGGTTTGGCTGCGCTGGCTTTCCTTCAACTTGGAATGAATAGCCTTCGGGGATTTTGAGACTTTTCGCCGCATTGAATTCGGATAGGAATTCTCTTTTGACTCGCTCAGAAAATTCTCCCTTGGTTTCATATTTGCAAAGTTCTTCAAACGCTTGGTTCTCATCAAGGTATGCGTGCTTCCAGATATTGGCTTTGGTCTTCTCTACAAGAAACTCAGCTGTTTCACCGTCTGCTGATTGAATGGCCGATTGAACGATGTGATTGTCGAGGGTTGCCAAGGCATCAGTTGCAAAGACCTCTGGCAAGTTTAGATTGTCGCCAGAAGCGTTTGCGTCATTAGGAGAGCTCGCGCTACCAAGATCACTTGTGTCAACTTCAGGAATTTCTTCATCGTTTTCACTTTGCGAATCAGACCCTAAATCTGCTACAGAAAGGTCGGTGTCCTGATATTCGTCGACGTCGTTTTCGTTACCTACAAACTCCTCGACAGCCTCCATTGGCAATTTGCCGGACCTGATGTTTTTGAGGAATTCGGCGTGTTGCCCTTCGTAGCTCGATAGCCCTGCATGCTCGAAAATGGCGTATCGCATAGATGGATCTGTGTGCGGTAAGACAGGTAACAGCCCTTCTATGATGCCACGAATCTTCGTCGGAGTCCGCCGATCATTGCAGTGTGGACAGCCGAGTCCTTCTGACGTTCGGTCGCAAACCGGCCTTGGGTAATCGTGGCCCTCTGAACAAGTCCACCAATATGTTTTACTTGAATGGGGTTTTACTTGATCCGGCTCGACTCCTTCGTTCTTCTCCTGATGCCACTCGCTGGCAATCGCCGGATGTGTCTGTCTTAAGAACTGTTCGTCCTGATAGGATTCGACATGATGTACTTTTTCAGTTCCTTGGTAACGCTTGACGCTGGCATGCTTGATTGCGCATGATGAGAGTTGAAATGCGTTTTCAACATAGGGCAATTCATTGGTCGTTTTGTATTCCTCGAAAAGCTTCGCAAAGGAAACTAGCTCGGCCGTGTTACGCAATTTTTGTTCCGCCCAACTTCCCAAAATTCTGACGTCTTCGTAAGTTAGGCCAAGCGTTTCAATGTGAACGTAGCTGCCAGTCGCCGTGAGAATAGTCTCCAGACGATCAGAAAGCTCGTTGGTCAGCTTGTTTGGATGTTTCCAAGCATGTTGTGTTTTGTCCTTGATTTCCTGCCAAGTGAGAGGGTGTTTAGCATGCTTCAATACATTGACGACATCATCTGAGCGTGCTGTGCTTTTGTTGATCAGGCGAATCCCACCGCTGGGGGAAACCCCGAAATCCCTATTTGAGTTTGCGTTCAAGAAATTCATCAAGCCCTCTGCATCACCGAACAAACCTGATGGGTAAAGTTCAGTGAAAGCTAGGCCGTTGGAAGAAGCCTTGTCCGAAGCAGACTTGTTTGCCGAGATCTGAGACGCGTACTTGCCTGCTATTGTCTTGTCCGTCAGAAGGTGGCGATACTCCGCGCGATTGATCTCTCGCGCTGGACCATTCTCTGGTTGGAAATGGGATATGCCCTGTTCGTTGAATTTGATTTCCCCGCTTTCTAGTTTGTTCAAAGCATCTGCGATTTCCTTCTTCTGCAACTCGGTACCATTGAAAAGAACACCTGCTCTTTCATCCCAGAAGTAACCTGCCTTCGATATCTTATTTAGCGACAGGATTTCATTCCCATGATCAACGCCTGTCATTGAGGTGGCTTCATGAATAGATACAGCTATTCGGGATCTATTTGGCCCCCAGCATTTATCCAGAATTTCCTTTGCTTTTGCACTCTCACCTGCGGAAATCTTCGCCATGCACCTATTGTTTGTTTGGGTGATGTGCGCAGATGAGTGACCATGTTTTTTGGCGAAGACATTGGGTTTCTCGCTGGACAAAAACACTTTCGCTTCCGACGCCGTTAGTGTTTTACGAATTACAGCAACCAATTCTGAGAACGTATTGATATTCTCAAGACCGTCGTTTCGATAGCCGTCATACCCCAGCTCGCAAAGCTTCTCAAATTCGGCTCTAAGCTGTTGAAGCGAAGATTCACCAAAATTCGGTATCTCGCTTGCAGGAATCGAGCTGCCTGATTCCGGGCAAACAACAGATCCTTCGTCAATAAACTTTGCAATATCGTCAACCGTATCGAGCTGATACGTCTGCAGTAATCCTTCAACACGAGTGTTTATTTTTAGCCCGGATTCTTTCCAATGAACCTTCTTGAGCGATTCCGGAGCAGCGTCCCGGAATTTTTCTTTGCGAACTTCTTCGAACCCAAGTGACGCGCGAAGCTTCATTAAAGCATCGTGCTTCTTTGGTGTGAGTGTGATCTCTGCATGCTCCAAATCGCTTGGTGTCCCGATTCCGTGTTCACGCAGTTTCTTATGGATCAAACTGTCGACCTCGACCTTCCACGTGTGATAATTGAACGGTTCAAGAAGATCGAATCCTAACTCGGCTTTTAATTTTTGAATTTGATCAAACTTCCTACCAGGATTCAGACCAAACTCCGCTGTTCGCAAGTCTTCAGGCGCGAAGACATTGTTTTTCAAAAGAGTGTTCCGGATGCCGCTCGGGACATCAACCTGCCAAAAAACGGAATCGTAAACTTCAGTTGTAGGCTTTTCGTTCATTTTCTGGCGCGTGTATCGAGATTTCGGCGGGTTGGAAAAGGCTGGAGCGAAGGTGGTGGCTGATGAGTCGATGATTGGCAAACCTGTCTTTTTGCATACGGCTTTCCATTCTACTGGCTCTTCTTGGGGGTTCAAATGCTCGTAACGTTTCGGGCGCGGTGGTCTTTGGTAGTTCCATTGACCGGCAAAACCAAACAAGAGTTTGCAAGTTTGTTCCGGAAACCACGCGATTTGCTGTAAGTTGGATCGGTCGATAAATTCAGTCTGTCCATGGCCCACATTTGGGCCAAACTGCTTCGAAGCTCGTTTTCCGGGCCGCAGCCGTTGCAACAGGCAGTAAAAACTTTTGCAGTTCGTTGACAATATCGGACAATTCGAGCTCACCAACATCCAAGCCTGTCTTCTTGCAAAAGGCTTTCCATTGTGCTGCCTTTTGTTCATCGGTCGAAAATTCCGAAGTCAGTGCGAGCGGTGGCGACGTCGGCAATTCCGTTTTCCTATTAACGAATGTGGCTGCAATAGCTTTTGAAAGAAGTTCGCCGCTGAACTCAAAGTCGGTGGCAAGTCTCCAGATGTCATAGAAATCTTTCATGCGGCTGTTGGAGATGCCCAGCATGACCATCGCTTGAAACTTTTCTGCGACAACCGTTTCACGAGGATAGACAGAAATCACAGGTGCCTCGAACTCGAGTATTGCCGGGTACTGGATCTTTGAAGGTTCTGGTGTGATTGCGTCACCAAAACCTATGTCGGCTTGTACGGGGATTCTGGCCGATTCAATAAAGGCGTTTAGCTTGACTCGGATACCTTGGTATTCTTCCTCTTCTTTCATGGTTTGAACCTGAATAGAATCTGCATCGAACTGGATTCCGTCGTCGGCAACATCAAGTTCGGCGAGGCTCTGAAAGATACTGGTGAACCGTTCAATTGACGGGTCGCCGAAGCCCAACAGGTCGACGTCGCGCGTTGGTCGATGGCTGTCACCGCTCCATATTTGAAAGAGCATGGCTCCTTTCAAGACGAAGTCGTGAGCGTACTCTGACTTTGACAATCGAAACAGCATCCGTTCAAGTGCGAAGCGAATCAGAACGAGCTGGAAATCTTCTCCATTGGCGCGAGCAATCTTCAGAAGTCTCGCACGCACAGAAGCCGCTATGTTCTTGGTTCGGTCTTTGGTCACGTGACGGACTCCATGTAGGGACGCATTACGTTGGCCATCCGGCAGATTTTGGCGGCTTTCCAGATTTCATCATTGGTGGCTTTTTTTTGCTTTCGGCAATCTCGAAGCGCTTCGATGGCAACATCCAACCCGATCTTGTTGCGGTATTTGAAGCAGTCGGCGACGGTTTTGGCGGGGGAGTAGACCGAAATTGTGACGCCTTCAATTTTCCGGTGTTCAACACCATGGGAAAGCGACTGACCTGAATGCCTGACGATTCGAAGTGGAGGATAGGCAATTTTTGGTTTCCGATCCTTCTCGCCAATCGCCATCCAAACTTCAAACGGAGACTCGGTCGTCAGTTCGTGAATCCGTAGCGCAGTCAGTAGACAAACGGTTCCTTTGGGAACCAGTTTGCAGGCCTCGACAATCGTTCTCAGTTCGCTGGGCTGTGAATCCGGGAGTACGTAGAGTCCTCGGCTCGGTCGCTCAAGTACACCCTCGACGTAGAGCTTGTTCAGGTATTCTCGGGAGATGTTGAATTCATCGAGATCGCGTGGACGCAGAAATCGCCTTTTGTTGAACAGCTGGATAACGCGTTGTCGCTTTGTTTTCTTCATTTAGATAACGTCGGGGAATGTCTGTAAGTCCCGACATAATCTTACCGCTTGGGGCTTCTACATTCAATCGCCTCAACAACTGCATCTTGAAAGTAGGAAAACCTCGAAGAATTCAAGCCGTCGTATCTGATTCCGTGTTGGCCTTGAAAATTGCCGGTTCAACTTGGAGCGCAAAAAACCGAGCTGAAACCTGAATTTCAGCTCGGTTTATGCAAAACAGTGGAGGCGGCGGGATTTGAACCCGCGTCCCGCGATGATTCCACGATAGCATCTACGTGTGTAGTCGTTCATTTAAATTTCGCCTGACTAACCGAGCAACGACACCCTGATCTTCAGACTAGACAAGAACTTAATTTAGCAGCAAGCGTGCTCGACGTGACCTACTGCGATCTGGAATTGATGACCAGCATTCAAGGCTCTCCAGCGAAGCCTATCAGCCGGGGCAACCTATTTCTAGGCAGCCATTGCGAAAGAGTTATCTTCTGCAATTAAGGTTTTGATCAGATTTTTACGTGGCCTTCTGATCAACCACGACACGCCACCATCACTTCCTACAGTCCGGTCGATTCCAATTCGCCCCCGATGTGTCAGCAATTGAGCCAATTCCATTATACGCGGCCGTCTTTCTGAGGGAACCTTCCCGCATGACCGCCACTCAAATTGGCGCATAAAAAAAGCAGCCGGTCAGCATCAACCGGCTGCTTCTTTGTATTTTGACGCCCAAACGCGATTTGGGCGAAACTCGTCTCTAAATCTCTCTCGCGTTCAAGGGCTTTAACCTTGAACACTGATGGTACTCGTGGGTCGGTTGTGAAGCCGAGCCATAAGTAAATTACCCATTGCAGCCACAGTCAGCGGCTGGTGCTGGCTCTACGACTGATTCGTAGACAGGAGCCGCAGCATCTTCGCATCCGCATGGTGCTGGCTCAGGAGTCGCTTCGCATCCGCATGGCTTTGGAGCAGGAGCATCGCAACCGCATCCACCGCGCGAACGAAGTCCGCTTAGCATGCCGCGAAGCTTGCCACCGAGTGGCTCGCGGTCAACCATACCCAATTTTGCACCGGTCACGCTAACGCGATCGATAGACAGCTTGCGACGGGAACAACCACACGCATCCGTGGAGCATTTCAATGAAATCTGCGGTAGGCTACGCTGAACTGGAACGAATCCCAATCGCTTCTGTGGTGCGTTGCATGCAGGTGCAGCGTCGCAACATTGAGCAGAAGCAGGTACGGCGAAAGCCAAACAAACAAAAGCAGAAAGAACAAACTTAAACATGTATCACCTCTCCAAGAGTTTCTGAATTACTTAACAGCCGAAAATTTAAAGCGTCGTACTCATAGTTGTGTAAGCGACGGTCGTTAGGCAATTCGGTAAATTGTGTGATTTGAAAACGGACTTTCAAACCAACGTCGGATGTCTCAACAAAGTTAGGTCATGGCTAAAAATGTGCGGAGGAAATCTAAGGGAATTCCCCGGTCGACCAACTTTTGTAATGGCAAAATGCCTAAAAAGAATCTATCCGAATCTTTTAGGATTTGGCTAAAGTCAATTTGAACCTCAACCGTAAAGTTGTGCCCGAATTGGGCATTTCTCCAACGGTTTGTTGCGTGCAGGGCTCCCGAGAGGATTCTTGCTCCTATATAAATAGGAAAGAAAAGAGAAAGGAAAGAGGAAACGCCGCGACGTGAACTCTCACACTACGGTAGATCATGAGTCCCATCGGGAGCGACGTGCATTGATACCAATCTTGAAGACCCTTCAAAGAATCGATCAGCGTATCGAGTCCATTGCTTTTCCCGGACTGCAGAACCGGCTGGTAGCAGCCAAGCAATGGATGCGCAGCCAGTTCTGGCGTATGGTTTTGTGTCGTCGTCTGATGAAAGCCTACGATGCCAGAACTTCATTAGAAGGACTGGACGGACTGGACGGACTGGGCCCCTTGGGCGAACGCGAGGCCGAGCGTTATTTGCTGCGTAAGGGAATGATCATTCTGTTTCGTGGTTATCAGGATCGCGTTGGCGAAGTCGATTTGATCGCGGTCGATCAGCGCACCGTGGTCTTTGTGGAAGTAAAAACGCGCTCTAGCAATATTGCAGGCGAGCCTGAAGATGCCGTCGACCAAGCCAAGCAGTCGAAGCTAACCCAAACGGCGATCGGGTTTTTGAAGTGGCATCGCTTAACCGAGTGCGCCGCCCGTTTTGATGTGGTCGCGATCCGCTGGCCAGAAAGGGCAGGTCCACCGCAGATCAAGCATTATGAAAACGCCTTTGAACCCGTCGGTGAGTTTCAGTTTTTCTCTTGAGAGGCTGTATTGCACTGGATTGCCCAATCCCTTGGCCTTGATTCTGCCACGAAGGGAAGTGCTAGCGGTTGGCGTAGCAGATCTGTCTGGTTGGTACAGGTTGTTGCTGTTAAAAATGTGCCTCCCAACCAATCACATCACCCGAAAATCCTCCGCACGGATGTTGAAGGAAAGATCAAGATGATGGCGACAGCCCAAATGCGCACACGACGCAA